>CAYUBX010000341.1:592-4580 GCA_964443165.1 uncultured Acidimicrobiales bacterium | reverse complement strand
TGCAGAACGCAGATGGCCCCCGGATGTCGGAGCTTGGATTCCGCGAGGCCTACATCCGGATCGGTGCGTTCGAGGAGGACGAGCTCGACCCGGACAACTGCGTCTTCTTGGGTGTCTTCGGCGGCTACTGCTACCTCAATGCCTCTCTGAGCAGGATCTTCGGCGAACGAGCTCCGGGGCTATCGGCCCAGGCCATCGACGACGCGTTCTACGGCAACCAACCCGGCATCCCGCCATATGAGCCGCACCCCGACGACCCGAGCCCCGCCGCCGAGGAGCGGATCGGTGCCACCTTCGGATGGGCGCTTACCACGGACGGCTTGCCCGACGTCGCTGAGCACGAGCGTCAGGTGAACGAGATGCGGGCCAATCGCCCGGACTTCTCGGCGATGGGTGACCGCGAACTCGTCGACTGGATCGAGAACTCGTTCAACGGGGGATTCCAGGAGCTGTTCGCCCAGCACATCTTCATCACGTTTATCGCCACAGTGCCCTTGGGAATCGTGTCAGGGGTGTGCGAGGCACTCGGACGTCCGCAGGACGCTCTCAAGCTGATCGCCGGGCTGGGCGACGTCGAATCGGCGGCGCCGGCCGCCGCGATGTGGGAGCTCGGCCGCCGAGCAGCGGCGTCGGCCGACGTCAGCGCGGTGTTCGAGGGTGGGCTCGGGGATCTCGAGGGCCGTCTGCGCCAGCTCGCCGCCTCGGGCAACGACGATGGCGCCGCCTTCGACGAGTTTCTCTACGCCTACGGGTCGCGCGGCCCGAACGAATGGGAGATGAGCTGCGAGACCTGGGAGACCGAGCCGGACCTCGCTTTGGCTGCGATCGACCGCATGCGCCTGTCGCCGGAATCCGCCGCCCCAATCGGTCATCAGCACGAGCTGGCTGCCGAGCGCGAGCGACTCTCGGCGGAGATCAGCGAGATGCTCGCGGGGGACCCCGAGACCCAGGGTCAGTTCCTGGCTGGGCTCCAATCGGCGTCGATCTTCATGCCGGGTCGCGAGCGCACCAAGACGAACTGCGTGAAGTTCATCCAAGAAGGCCGCATGGCGAATCGGGAGTTCGGTCGGCGCATGGTCGAGCGCGGGACGTTCGCAACCCCGACGGACATGGCGATGCTCACCTTCGACGAGAGTCGGGCGGCGATCGACGACGCGTCCGGCGTGCCCGAACTCATCGCCGAGCGTCGGGCGATCTTCGACGAGGTCGCCCAGCTGCAGGAGCCCTTCGTCAACGGTGAGGCGCCACCACTCTCGGAATGGCCTCGTCGCGACGCGATCCAGGTGGAGGAGCTTGCGGTCGGCGAGTCGATCCAGGGCCTGCCCGGCTGCCCCGGGATCAGCCGGGGTCGGGCGCGAGTGGTGCTCGACAGTCACGACCCGACAGCGCTCGAGCCAGGGGACGTGCTGGTGGCGCCGATCACCGACCCGTCATGGACACCGCTGTTCGTCCCCGCCTCCGGTGTGATCGTGGACGTCGGTGCGCCACTCAGCCACGCGATTATCGTGAGCCGCGAGCTCGGTATCCCCTGCGTGGTCTCGGCCACCGACAGCACGAAGAGGATCCCCGACGGTGCTCTCGTCGAGGTCAACGGTGACACCGGGGTCATCACCGTCCTCGAGGCGTGATCCTGAAGTTCGTTCACTGACTGTTGATCGCACTCCGCTCGGGGCGCGCATGCAGCCTGCGACCGCGCAGTTCTGTCGGGTATCCGCGCCCTCAAGGGCCTCGTGCGCGTGGTGACCGAGCGCGGCTCGGCCCCCGCGGCCGGAACGGCCCGAACGGAGCGGGCGTCAGTGGGCGTCAGTGGGTGAACGACCCCTGCGCTCACCCTCTCCAGTTGGCGGGGCGGCGTTCGATCAGGGCCTGGACGCCCTCTCGGTAGTCGGGGTCGCGCATCGATGCGTCGAGGAGGCGGTCGGCCTCGCTGACCGCCGTGCCGACGTCGCGGTGCTGGTCCATGTAGATCTGCCGCTTGGTGTTGCGTAGCGAGGCCGGCGCGACCCGGGTGACGATGTCCTCCGCGTAGGCACGCGCTGTGGGCATCAGTTCGTCGGGCTCGACGACCGCGTTGAACATGCCCCAGTCGGCCACCTCGCTGGCGAGGAACTTGCGGCTCGACAGCAGCAGGTCGTTTGCTCGGGTCAGCCCGATCTGGCGCGGTAGCAGCCAGCTCAGCCCGTACTCCGCCGGTAGCCCGATCGGCCCGTGAGCCGTCGTGATCTTGGCCGTCGTGGTGGCGAAACGAATGTCGCAGTAGCACGCGGCCACGAGCCCCACGCCGGCCGCGGCACCGTTGACCGCGGCGATCGTCACCGTTTCGAGCGCCATCATCCACGCGAAGTTCTGATCGAAGTGATCGGCGACGCCGTAGCCGGGCATCGCGAGGTCTTCGGGTGTGCCGGGGTCGTACCCGCCCTTCTCGGCATGTCCTTCGAGCGCCTGGGTGTCGGCGCCGACGCAGAAGTCGCTCCCCTCGCCAGTGATGATCACGACGCGCACGGCGGGGTCTGCCTCGGCACTTTCCATGAGCCACCGGAACTCGGTGTGCATCCGGCCGGTCCAGGCGTTGCGCCGATGCGGGCGGGACAGAGTCAGCGTGGCGGTGGCGCCATCCACGTCGTAGCGGGTGGTCTTGAGTTCCATGCCTCGGTCATCCCTCGATGGCTCGGCGAAGTGCGTCCAGCGACGCGTCGGCCAGTTCGGGCCGGCAGATCACGAAGTCCGGAAGCCACGGATCGGCATAGTTGTAGTCGAGCGGTGATCCGTCGCACCTGCTGACGTGTAGGCCCGCGGCCATCGCCACCGCTGCGGGCGCACAGTTGTCCCACTCGTACTGGCCGCCGGAGTGTGCGTAGATGTCGGCTTGGCCCAAGACGACCGCCATGGCCTTGGCACCTGCTGACCCCAGCGCGTACATCTCGGCGTCGATGGCTTGGGCGACGATCACCGCCGCGGCCGGCGGGCGGGTCCGCGACACGACCATGCGTGGTCGACCGTCGTGCGGCGGTGCGAGGTCGGGGGCCGGCTCGGTTCCGAGAGTCACGCCGACCGCCGGCAAGGCGACCGCGCCAGCGGTGGGGAGGCCGTTCTCTGCGAGGGCGACGTGCACCGCCCAATCCGTTCGGCCCCGCTCGCTGAACTCGCGCGTCCCGTCGAGCGGGTCGACGATCCAGACCCGCTCCTTCTCGAGTCGGGTCAGGTCGTCGCGGCCTTCTTCGCTGAGCACGCCGTCGTCGGGGAACTCCCGCTGCAGCTGGGCGACGATGTAGTCGTGGGCTTCCAGGTCGCCCGTGTCGCGCACGGTCCAGGTGTCGGCGCCGATCGCGAACATCCGTTCTCGAACATCGATGAGGACATCGCCGGCGGCAGTTGCGATCTGAACGGCTGCCGCGTGATCGGCTGGTGTGGCCATCGATGCTCCGGGGTCGGGGGCGGGTCGCCCGTCGACACGGTAACGGATCCGCCGGTCACGCCTGCCACTCTCCGTGCCGGAATCGGCCGCTGAATTACCGGCCAGTAACCCTCCGTGGTCGCATCGCAACACGGTTATGACAGGTGTGTGACCGATTTCGTTCGGTGGCCGCGATTGTGGGTACTTTGGCGCCTCGAATGACGCGTCGCCCCCAGCGACTGCAGGGACCAGCGCGGCGCACCACATCAATCCGCTTTCAGGGAGGGACCTCTATGCGGAAGTCAACGTTGTGGCGACTCGTCGCCGCACTCTTCGCCCTCGTGATCGTCGCAGCAGCCTGCGGCGACAGCGACTCGGACAGCGATAGCGCTGACGAGGGCACAGCCACGGAGACCACCGTCGAGCTCGCGCAGAGCGACGGCAGTCTGCTGGACGAGGTGAAGGCTCGCGGCGAGCTCAACTGTGGCGTGTCCGGTGCGGCCGTTGCGTTCTCGGTCACCCAGCCCGACGGTAGCCAGACCGGCTTCGACGCGGACTACTCCGGGTGTGGCGTGGTGATCGTCTCGCCATGAC
>CAYUBX010000341.1:0-582 GCA_964443165.1 uncultured Acidimicrobiales bacterium | reverse complement strand
ACTGCCGCGTTGTCGCTGCGGCGATCCTCGGCGATGCGAACGCCGTGAACTTCGTGCCGCTCACTGCGGCCGAGCGCTTCACCGCCGTTCAGACGGGCACGGTCGATCTGCTCATGCGGAACACAACCTGGACCCAGAGCCGTGACTCCGAGGTGGGCATGGACTTCGGTCCCACCACCTACTACGACGGTCAGCAGCTGATGGCCCGCGCCGGCGACGGCTTCTCGGGTGCTTCGGGCGTGGCGGACATCGGCGGCGCCGTGGTCTGCACCAACGCCGGCACCACCACCGAGAAGAACATCGCTGACGCTGCCCAGGCAGCAGGTGTCGACATCACCCTCAACACCTTCGAGGACTTCGACATCGTCACCGACAACTTCATCAGCGGTGCCTGCGACATCATCACCACCGATGGTTCGGGCCTCGTCGGCCGCAAGGCCGAGCAGCAGCCGGGCGATCAGGAGTGGGTGATCTTCCCGGCCACCCCGATCAGCAAGGAGCCCCTCGGCCCGACCTACGGCCAGAACGATTCGGCCTTCGCCGACGCCGTCAACTGGGCCGTCTACGCCACGATCATCGCTG
>CAYUBX010000340.1:0-4581 GCA_964443165.1 uncultured Acidimicrobiales bacterium | reverse complement strand
CCCGTACTTCGCCGCGTTGTACGGTCCGAGCCCCGGGCTGGCCATCAACCCGGCGACGGACGCGGTGCTCATGACGTGCGACTCCTCGGCCTCGATGAGGTGAGGGAGGAACGAGTGCAGCCCGTGGATGACGCCCCACAGCGAAACGTCGATGACCCATTTCCAGTCGACGAGCTGCTGATTCTTGATCAGCCCACCCCCGCCGACCCCTGCGTTGTTGCAGAGCATGTTGACGGTGCCGAACCGCTCAATGGTCGCTGCAGCCAAGGCCTCCATCGACTCGGCGTCGGTGACGTCAGTCCGAACAGGAAGCGCCTCCACGCCCACAGCGGAGACTTCGTCGGCCGCCGCAGCCAGCGGTTCCTCCTCGACATCGGCGAGCACGACGTTGGCCCCCTCGTCGGCGAAACCCAGCGCCAGCGCGCGCCCGATTCCCGATGCGGCGCCGGTGACGACCGCGACACGGCCGGCCATGGTCTCCATGAGTCGCCTCAGCCGTTCAGCGCGTCGAAGCGCTCCATCACATCGACGTACTCGCTGATCATGTCCTCCACGACACGGGTCGCGGAGATCGACTCGTTCATCGATCCGACGATCTGGCCGACGAAGTAGTTCGACAGATCCACAGCGCCGGCGTTCTCCGGGTTCATCGCGGCGCGGTCAACACGCTGGCTCGCCTTGGCGATGAGCATCGGTTGCAGCGGCATGGGAAGCGTGCCCGGGCTGCTCTCGCCCTCCCACTCGTCGGTCCAGGCGGAACGCAGTTGCCGTGCCGGCTTACCGGTGCGGCTACGCGAGCGCAGTGTGTCGGAGGATGTGGCAGCGAGGAACTTGTCCTTGACCATCGGGTGCGTCTCGGCCTCGAGCGTGGTGAGCCACACCGATCCGCACCAGACACCCTGGGCCCCGAGTGCGAGCGACGCGGCGATCTGGCGACCCGTGCCGATACCGCCAGCGGCGAGAACGGGCGTCGGAGCGACCGCGTCCACGATCTCGGGCACCAGCACCATCGTGCCGATCTCCCCCGTGTGACCTCCGGCCTCGTGCCCCTGGGCGATGATGATGTCGACGCCCACCGCGGCGTGGCGAACGGCGTGGGACTTCTTGCCCGCCAGCGCGCCGACGAGAACGCCGTTGTCGTGCGCTCGCTCGATCATGTCGGGGGGCGGCGGGCCCAAGGCGTTGACGATGAGCTTGATCGGGTGGCTGAAGGCCACGTCCATCAGCGGCACCGCCTGGGCGTAGGTCATCGGGGGCTCGGACTCCCCCGCCATGGTCCCGCCACTGGGTTCCTCGGGCATCTCGGGCACGTCGTACCGCTTCATCAGGTCGTCGAGGAAGTCGCGGTGGCCCTGCGGGATCATCGCCTTGAGGTCACCAGACGTCAGACCGCCCTCGGAGCTGCCCTCGTACTTGGCGGGCACGATGATGTCGACGCCGAACGGCTTGTCCCCCACCTCGTCGGCGATCCACTTCAGATCGACGTCGAGGGCCTCCGGGGTGTGGCCGGCGGCACCGAGAACGCCGAAGCCTCCCGCCTTGGTGACCGCAGCCACCACGTCACGGCAATGGGTGAAGGCGAGGATGGGCACATCCACGCCGAGCATGTCGCAGACCGGTGTCTTCATGGGCTGAACGCTACGCCGTCGCGCAGACACGCGCAGGCACGGCGCGAACCGGTTCGAACGCGGCAGGCCACGGTGCCAAGATGCGACTCATGTCGAGAACCGCCACCGGACACAGCTACGTCGACGTCGCGACGGGGATCCGTCTCGATGTCTGGTACCCCAGCGGTGACGCCGAACCCAAGCGCTCCTGCCTCGCCGAGGAACTCGGCCTCATCAGAGGCGAGGTCATCACCACCACCATCGACGACCTCGACGCCCCGGCGGCCGACCTTGCGGACGCGTACCTGAGGCTGCACATGTTGAGCTGGCGAGAGGTCGCTCCGCACGGAGCCAACTTCGACGGCATCTTCGGTCAGCTCACCAACTGCGCATGGACCAACGCGGGTCCCGTTCTCCCCGATCGAGTCGATGAGCTGCAGGCGGCTGCCGCCGAGCGCGGCGTCGGAATCCACGTCACCTCGGTGGACAAGTTCCCGCAGATGACCGACTACGTGATCCCGTCCGGCGTCCGGATCGCCAACGCGGACCGGGTCCGCCTCGGAGCGCACCTCGCCGACGGCACGACTGTGATGCACGAGGGGTTCTGCAACTTCAACGCCGGGACCCTCGGCCCTGCGATGGTCGAGGGGCGAATCTCGGCGGGGGTCGTGGTAGGAGCGCATTCCGATGTCGGGGGCGGCGCCTCGATCATGGGCACGATGTCCGGCGGCGGCAAAGAGACCATCACCGTGGGCGAGCACTGCCTGCTCGGCGCCAACTCGGGCATCGGCATCTCCCTCGGGGACAACTGCACAGTGGAGGCAGGTCTGTACGTCACGGGCGGCAGCCTGGTGACGCTCCCCGACGGCACGGTCGTGAAGGGCCGCGACATCTCCGGACTGTCCGGCATGCTCCTCATCCGCAACTCGGCCACCGGCGTCACCGAGATGCGCGTCGCCGACCCGGGCAAGTGGGAAGGCATCAACGCCGAACTCCACTCCAACTGAGGGACCTTCGCCCCTACCTGGATCACCCGCTCCCCGTCATCGTGGGGCCATGGCTGCACTTCTCGAATCCCCCATCGAACCGGAGGCGCCGGGGGCACCTGCTCCGGCCCCACCCGCGCTGGCCGGGGTCCCCGACGTCGACCACGATCCCGATCCGTTCTGGCACTCGTTCGCGGTGCAGCTCCGGTGGATCGGTCCGCTCATCGCCCTGTTCCTCTTCTGGGGCCCGCTCGCCCGCACCGTCGCCGCAGGCGGCGGCTGGATCGGCGGTGCGGCGATCGGCGGGATGTGTGCCCTGTGGGGCACCCCGTGCTTCGGCGTGATCTTCGCCGCCAACTTCGCCAGCGAACACTGACAGCTCACGGAAGTTGAGTCACTTCGGTGTCAGGCACCGAAGTGACTCACCGAAGTGACTCAACTTCCGCGCGGCAGGCCGTCCCCTGCGGCGAGTACTTTCTGGCTCGTCGCCACACCCCTGGGGAGGGTCCATGCCCTACGTCGAAGATCGGGTCATCCACGACGCCGACGCCCACACCATGGAGCCGCCGGAGTGGCTCGACGCCTTCGGCACCCGCCGCGTGATCGACTACGCCCACGAGCACTTCTCGATCGGCGACAACGACACCGCGTTCACCGAGATTGAACGCTGCCGGACCCTGCAGCAGGACGGCATCTTCCGCGCCGCCGCCGACGTGGAGGTGATGCTGAGGAAGAACTACCGCGCCCACGGTGCCTGGGATCCGTCCGACCGCAGCCAGGCGCTCGACTACATGGGCTTCGCGAGCCAGCTCCTGTTCCCGTCGATGCCCAACACGCTCCTCGAGGCGATGGAGCACGAGGCGCCGGCCGAGCTCACCTACGACACCGCCTCGGCCGCCAATCGGGCCCAGATCGCGTTCTGCTCGCAGGATCCACGCCTTCTCCCCGTCGCCTACGTCCCCCTACAGGATCTCGAACTCGCCGCCCCCTGCGCAGGTGAGGCGATCGAAGCCGGCGCCGCGGCGCTGCTCATTCCCAACCGGATGCCGAAGGACCACGCGCAGAGCCACGTGGGCTTCGACGCCGTCTGGGCCCAGGCCCAGGAGGCACGCATCCCCGTGGTGATGCACGTCGCCACGCCCGACCTCGTCATGCCACCGCAGCACCGCAACAACGGGCTGCCGCCGGAGCCGGACTTCCACGGCGGCGGCGAAAACTTCCGGTCGGTGTCGTACATGGCGATCTGCTCGGCACCGATCCAGGCGCTGTCGATGATGATCTTCGACGGCGTCCTCGAGCGTTTCCCGGAGCTCAAGATCGGGGTGATCGAACTCGGCGCCGTGTGGGTCCCTTCGTTCATGCGCCAGCTCGAAGCTGCGATGGACGCGTTCGAGCGACACGAGGAACGCCTCAAACGGCTCAGCCTCCGGCCCGTGGAGTACTTCGAACGCCAGGTGCGGGTGACGCCCTACCCCACCGAGCCGACCGGGTGGATCATCGAGAACAGCTCGCCGGACATCTGCATGTTCAGCTCGGACTTCCCGCACGACGAGGGGGGCCGCAACCCGCTGCGCCGGTTCGACAACGAGGTGAACCACCTCGACGACGCGGTGCGCGACAAGTTCTTCCGCGGCAACTTCGAAGACCTGATGGGTGCCGGCATGGGCTCCCTCACGAGCGCCTGATGGGGATCCGACTCGACAAGCCGTGGGAGCCGCTGACCTCCGAGGCCGTGGACGAACTTCCGGCCCAGCTCGGCGTGTTCCACGTGGGCGACGCCGACGGCAACGTCCTCACCGTGGGGTACGCCGGCGCGCTGGATCTCTTCGGGATCAGGACCGCGCTCGCACGCGAGATGAAACGCCACGGTGCCGCGGCGACGCAGTTCCGTTACGAGTTCACCTCGAACTACCGCAGCAGGTGGGACGAACTCCTCATGCTGCACATCCACGACCACGGCGACCTTCCACCGCACCAATCCGACGAGG
>CAYUBX010000339.1:0-4582 GCA_964443165.1 uncultured Acidimicrobiales bacterium | reverse complement strand
ATTTCGGTACGTTCCGGCCGAACAGATTTCCGCGGCGACCGCGGTGGGTCGACTCCCAGACCCGCCACGCTGCATTTGACACCCCGTCCCCGATGTTGCAGAACTGATCGCCGTGCCCACATCGCTCGTCATCGTTGAGTCCCCCGCAAAAGCCCGAACCATCGCGGGCTTTCTCGGCGACGACTACGTCGTCGAGTCCTCCATCGGCCATATCCGCGACCTCCCTCACGGAGCGTCGGAGGTTCCGGCCGCATACAAGTCCGAGAAGTGGTCCAATCTCGGTGTCGACGTCGAGAACGACTTCAAGCCTCTCTACGTCGTGACCGGCCGGGCCAAAGAACAGGTCCGCCACCTCAAGCAGCTGCTGAAGGACGCGGACGAGCTCTATCTCGCGACCGATGAGGATCGCGAGGGCGAGGCCATCGCGTGGCACCTCCTCGAGGTGCTGAGCCCGCGGGTCCCGGTCAAGCGAATGGTGTTCCACGAGATCACGGAGCGGGCCATCCAGGAGGCGATCGATTCGCCTCGCGAGCTGGACCGCCGCCTCGTCGATGCCCAGGAAGCTCGCCGCATCTTCGACCGGCTCTACGGCTATGAGGTCAGCCCGGTCCTGTGGCGCAAGGTCGCCCCCAAGCTGTCGGCCGGCCGTGTGCAGAGCGTTGCGACCCGCCTGATCGTGGAGCGGGAGCGCGAGCGCATCGCGTTCCGTTCGGCCAACTACTGGAGCCTCGACGGTTCGTTCTCTGCCGCATCGAACTTCGACGCCGCCCTCGTCAGCCTCGACGGACATCGGCTCGCCACCGGACGCGACTTCGACGACACCGGTGCCCTCGTCCGCGAGGACACGGTGGTGCTCGACGAGGCCGGCGCGACCGAACTCGCCTCCGACCTGCAGGGTCGCGAGTTCACCGTCGCATCGGTCGAGCCGAAGCCCTATCGCCGGCGTCCCGCCGCTCCGTTCATCACCTCCACGCTGCAGCAGGAAGCCGGGCGCAAGTTCGGCTTCTCCTCCGCGCGGACCATGCAGGCCGCGCAACGTCTCTACGAGAACGGCTACATCACCTACATGCGAACGGACAGCACCACGCTGTCCGCCGACGCGCTGTCCACGGCCCGCGACCTGATCCGGACGAAGTACGGCGCGGAGAACGTGCCAGACGATGCTCGCATCTACACCAAGAAGGTGAAGAACGCTCAGGAGGCCCATGAGGCCATCCGTCCTGCGGGCGACCAGTGGCGGCTTCCCGACGATCTCGAGGGTGAAGTCAGCGCCGATGCTGCCCGCGTCTACGACCTGATCTGGCGGCGCACCGTTGCCTCGCAGATGATCGACGCGACGGGCCAGACGGTAACGATCCGCCTCGCCGGTTCGGCGTCCGACGGCCGCGACGTCGAGTTCAGCACGAGCGGCACCGTGATCACCTCGCCGGGGTTCCGCCTCGCCTACACCGAGGAGACGGACGGCGACGAGCAGGAGCGACAGCTTCCCAACCTGTCCGAGGGCGACACCACCACCGCGACCGAGCTCGAGGCGAAGGGCCACGACACCAGCCCGCCCGCGCGTTACACGGAGGCCTCCCTGGTCCGCCGGCTCGAGGAGCTGGGCGTGGGTCGCCCGTCTACGTACGCCAGCATCATGGAGACGATCCAGAACCGCGGGTACGTGTGGAAGAAGGGCTCGGCCATGGTGCCGGCCTTCACTGCCTTCGCGACCGTCGGTTTGATGGAGGGTCACTTCCCCAACCTGGTCGACTACGCCCTCACTGCCCGGATGGAGGACGACCTCGACGAGATCGCCAACGGTGACCGCGAATCGGTGCCCTGGCTTGGCAACTTCTACTTCGGCGGGCGCCGCGACGGCGAGGATCCGCTCCCCGGCCTTCGCGACCTCGTGTCAGACGAACGGTTGCTCGACATCGACCCCGTCGAGATCAACACGATCCCGATCGGCGTGGACGAGAACGGCGAGATAGTGGTCGCCCGCGTTGGGAAGTTCGGGCCCTACCTCAAGCGCGGCGACGACACCTGTTCGATCCCCGACGACATTCCACCGGACGAACTGACCATCGATCGAGCCGTTGAACTGCTCGATGCACCGTCGGAGGAACGCATCCTCGGGACCGACCTGCAGACCGGTCTCGACGTGATCGCCAAGCCCGGGCGCTTCGGGCCATACATCAGCTTGGGCCAGCCAGACGAGCTGGACGAGAAACCCAAGACGGCGTCCCTCTTCTCGTCGATGGCCCTCGACACGGTGACCTTCGACGAGGCGATGAAGCTGCTCAGCCTTCCTCGGGTCGTCGGCCAGCATCCCGAAGACGGCGAGGACATCACCGTCCAGAACGGTCGCTATGGCCCGTATCTCAAGAAGGGCTCCGACAGCCGCAGCCTCGAGACCGAGGATCAGCTCTTCACCCTCACACTCGACGAGGCGCTCGCCGTGCTCGCGCAGCCCAAGCGCCGTCGCGGGCAGCAGCAGAAGTCCCCGCTCCGCGAGATGGGTCCCGACCCGATCACCGGCCTCAACGTGGTGATGAAGGACGGGCGCTTCGGCCCGTATGTGACCGACGGCGAAGTCAACGCCTCGCTGCGCAAGGGCGACGAAGTGGAGACGCTCACCATCGACCGCGCCGCCGAACTCCTCCAGCTCCGCCGCGAGCGCGGGCCTGCGAAGAAGAAGGCCGCCAAGAAGAAGTCGGCAGCGAAGAAGAAGAGCGGCGCCAAGAAGAAGGCGACGAAGAAGAAGGCCGCGGCGAAGAAGCAAGCGGCGACCTGACATCCGTGCGGCGTCCTGGACGTCCGCGTCGAACCGCCTAGCCTGTTTCCGTCGCGTCCGCTGCCCGCCTTGTGGTCGCGGTCGTCGCCGTAGCCATGCAGGACGCAGGATCCACCGACTCCGCTGACGACAGTGCCCCGGAACCGACGAGCGTCGGCCTGTGGAGCGCGCCGGGGTTTTTGCGGCTGTGGATCGCGCAGGTGATCAGCGCGCTCGGCGACTGGATCGGTTTTCTCGCGATCATCGAGGTCGCACGCCGGATCGGTGGCGATCAGCCGGGTTCAGCGATCGCGCTCGTGATGACTGCTCGGGAGCTCCCGGGGTTCTTTCTCGCGTCGGTCGGAGGCGTCATCGTCGACCGCCTCAACCGCAAGCGCCTGCTGATCGGCTGCGACCTCACGAGGGCGGCCGTGCTGCTGCTGATCCCATTCATCGACCGGGTCTGGGGACTGGTGCTCGCGTCAGTGGCCCTCGAGCTCGCGACCTCGTTGTGGGGCCCGGCGAAAGAAGCGATCGTTCCCAACATCGTGCCGAGCGACCAGCTGACGTCGGCCAACTCGCTGTCGCTCGTCGCGGCCTACGGGACCTTCCCCGCCGCCGCCGCTGCGTTCATCGGGCTGGCGAAGGTGGGTGAATGGATGGGGGGAAGCGACGTGGGGCAGGTAGAGATGGCCCTCGTGGTCGACTCGGCCACGTTCATGATCGCCGCCGTGCTGATCGCGACCCTCCCGCTGGTCCCGCGGACGAGGGAGCAGCGGCGCTCCACGAACAAGCGCATCGACTTGGCGCAGGGCTTCCACGAGTTGCAAGAGGGTTGGAAGTTCATCCGGCTGTCCCCGCAGGTTCGTGCCGTTCTCGTGGGCCTTGGGACCGGCATGATCGGTGGCGGCATGATCTTCCCACTCGGAGCTGTCTACTACGACGAGGTTCTCGGTGCCGGCAACGCGGGCTTCGGCACCATCCTCGTCACCCTGGGACTCGGTGTCGCCATCGGCGTCGCCGTGCTCTCCGCCATGCAGCGCCGGCTCAACAAGGAGCGCAGCTTCGTCGCTGCCGTGTTCGGCGCGGGTCTGTCGCTGTCGATCGCCGTCACCAGCTCGTCGACGTTCCTGACTCTCGGCGGCGTCGTGGTGCTCGGCGTGTGCGCCGGTGCCGTGTACGTGCTCGGCTTCACCGTGCTCCACGAGAACGTCGACGACGAACTCCGGGGTCGGGTCTTCAGCGCGCTCTACACCCTGGTGCGCTTCTGTCTCCTCATCGCCATCGCAGTCGGGGGCTTCCTGAGCGACGGCTTCGACTGGTTCTTCGATCTCGTGTTCGACGGGTCGGTGGGGGTGGGGGAGTGGACCCTCGAACTGCCGGGGGTACGGGGGGCCCTGTGGCTCGCCAGCTTCCTGATCCTCTGCGCAGGAGCGCTGGCGGCTGTCGCGCTGCGCAACCGTGACGACGCAGCGGGTGACGCCGAGGAGCTTGAGGACCGATGACCAGAGGCCACTTCGTCGCATTCGAGGGCTGGGAGGCCAGCGGAAAGTCGACCCAGGCCGAGCTGCTCGCCTCGCGCATCGGGGCCGTGCTCACTCGGGAGCCCGGGGGCACCGAGCTCGGTCGGCTCATTCGCTCCATGCTCCTCGGCGCCGGCCCCGTCCCCCCGCGCCGCGCCGCAGCTCTGCTGTTCGCCGCCGCCCGGGCGCAGCACATCGACGAGGTCGTCGAGCCGACTCTCCGATCCGGCGGCCACGTGGTCACTGACCGCTCCTACGGGTCGACGCTGGCGTATCAGGGCCACGGTCGCGGTCAATCGATCGA
>CAYUBX010000338.1:0-4583 GCA_964443165.1 uncultured Acidimicrobiales bacterium | reverse complement strand
CCTCGGCTACTCGCCGCAGTTCCTGGCCGCAGTCAACTGGGTGATCGCCTCGGTTCTCGCAACCGCAATGGCGATCGTCGTCGGTCCGCTTCAAGGGCCCATCACGCCCACCGGCCTCACGGCGCTCATCGTCCCCGCTCTTGCCGCAGCGTTGATCGGTGGGTTGCGCTCGATTCCGATCGCCGTGGCGGGCGGGTTTGCCCTCGGCGCCGTCAGGACGCTGCTCGACATCAAGAAGCAGGACTGGTTCGACGGTCCGCTCCTGTGGCTGCAGGACGGCATCAGCCAGTCGGTCCCGCTCCTCGTGATCGTCGCGGTGCTGTTCCTCCGAGGTCACTCCCTGCCGATCCGCGGCACGGTCGAAGAGAAGCGGCTCCCGCTCTCACCCGTCCCGACGCGCATGTATCAGCACGCGGCAGTGTGGTTCGTCCTCGTGACGATGCTCGCGTTCTTCTGGGAAGACGCAGGCCTCCGAACCGTCTTCGCCGGCGGCCTGCAGACCACGCTCGTCTTCAGCATCGTCATGCTGTCGATGGTGGTGCTCACCGGCTACGTCGGGCAGATCTCGCTCGCCCAGATGTCGCTGTGTGGCGTTGCGGCGTTCATGATGTCGAGGTTCATGGCCGACGGTCTGCCGCGCGGCTCCAACCTCGTTCCGGTGAACGGCCCCGACTTCCCGTGGCCCATCGCGGCGGTCGGCGGGATCATCGTCGCCGTTCTGGTCGGACTCCTCCTCGGGCTCCCCGCTCTCCGCATCCGAGGCGTGCAGCTGGCTGTCGTCACGATCGCGGCGGCGATCTCGATCCAGTTCATCTACCTCCAGAACGACGAGCTCACCGATCTGCGAGCCGGCGTGCCTGCGTTCATCAAGGACCCCACGTTCTTCGGCATCGAGATCGGCGCCCGATCCGAGCGCTTCCAGAACGAGAGACCGGCGTTCGCGATCTTCCTGATGGTGGTGCTCATCCTGGTGGCCTTCGCGGTCTCCAACATCCGCAAGACCGGAACCGGCCGGCGCTTCCTGGCCGTGCGGGCCAACGAGCGTGCAGCGGCCGCTGCCGGCATCAACGTCGCCCGGACCAAGCTCCTCGCCTTCGGCATCAGCGCAGCCATCGCAGGCGCCGGCGGTGTGATGCTCGCTTTCAAGCAGGTCGAAGTGAGCTCGGAGAACTTCCTCTACGCGGCGAGCTTGTCGATTCTGGCGTTCGCGTACATCGCTGGCATCACCTCGGTGAACGGCGGCATCTTCGCCGGGTTCCTCGTGTCGGGAGCCCTGATCCAGGTGGGCGGCGGGTATTTCCTGCCCGACGCCAACCTCGAGGCGTATGCGACGGTCCTGGGCGGTCTCGGTCTGGTGGTCACGGCCATCATCCACCCCTCCGGCGTCGCTCCCTTCTTCGGCGGCATGTGGGGGATGGTGGGCAACTGGGTCTGTCGGATGCTCCCCGGAGCCGTCACCGTCCGGGACGCGTACGGCGGCCCGAAGCGGCGCGAGCTCAGCGTCGTCCTGCTGGCGCTGTGGGTGGGCGCGGCGCTCTTCCTCTACAACTTCGATGTCGTCGAGAAGATGTATTGGCGCGTTCCGCTCACGTGCGTGCTGCTGTGGCTGGCGATCGTGGGGCTCGCCGCGTCCGGCCGCTACGGGCGCTTCGCCCCCAACGTGGCCGAAGCGGGTGCAGAGTGGAAGTCCTGGTTCGTTCGCTACGGACCGATCGCCGGACCCGGCTACGTGGGCGGCTGGCTGATCTGGCCGATCCGGGTCGACACCTACAGCAAGCTGTACATGCCGCTGCTGGGTGCCGGTCTCGCGCTATTCATCAAGTCGCTCTACATGCGCATCCGCTACGGCGATCCTCAAGATGAGGCACCGCCTCCCGAGGACGGTGCGGACACCTCCGAACCCGAACTCGAGGAGGTCGGCTGATGGCACTGCTCGAAGCGCGTGGCGTGACCGTCACCTATGGCGGCCTCAACGCCAACGACCAGGTCGACCTCGACTGCGAGGAGGGCAAGCTCGTCGGGCTGATCGGGCCGAACGGCGCAGGCAAGACCACGTTCATCGACGGCATCACGGGATTCACGCCGCTGTCCGGCGGGCACGTGACGTTCGACGGCATCGACCTCGTCGGGCTGAGCCCCGACAGGCGTGCCCACCTCGGGCTCACCAGGACCTTCCAGTCCCTTGAGTTGTTCGAGGATTTGACGGTCCGCGACAACTTGTTCGCCGCGGCAGAGCGTCCCAAGTGGCACTCGTTCCTCCGGGACCTCGTGCAGCCGGGCGCAAACGAGAAGCAATACGTCGAGCAGGTGGAGTGGGCGATGGACCTGCTCGACCTCGGCGACCACGCGGGCGCCCTCCCGAGCGACCTGTCGCACGGTCAGCGCAAGCTGGTGGGCGTCGCTCGGGCACTGGCGGCGCGACCCAAGCTCGTGCTGACGGACGAGCCCGCCGCTGGCCTGGACACAGCGGAGAGCCAACATCTCGGGCAGCAGATGCGCAGCTTGCTCGACGAGGGCATCTCGGTGTTCCTCATCGACCACGACATGGGCCTGGTGCTCAGCGTGTGCGACTACATCTACGTGCTCGACTTCGGGCGGGTCATCGCCCACGGCACACCGACCGAGGTCCGCAACGACCCCTCGGTGATTCAGGCCTACCTCGGCGAAGAGGCGGGCGAAGCGCAAGCGAGGGACGCCGAGGCCGTTCGCAGCCTCGTGGACGCAGATGCGGAGAGCGACGATGACTGACGGCCAGCCGATCCTTCGCATCCAGAACTTGACGACCGGGTACTCCGGAGTTCCCGTGGTGCGCGACATCAACGTCGACGTGCACGAGGGTGAAGTGGTGTCGCTCCTGGGGCCCAACGGCGCCGGAAAGACCACGACGCTGATCACGGTGTCGGGTCTGTTGCCCATCCTGGAGGGCTTCGTCGAGGTGCTCGGCCACAAGGTCGACGCCAAGTCGCCCTACAAGAACGCCCGGTTGGGCCTCGCTCACGTCGCCGAGGACCGGTCGCTCTTCTTCGACCTCACCGTGGCAGAGAACCTGCGCCTCGGCCTGTCGGGTGACAAGGGTGACAGGGCCGCCGGCATGGACCTCGCGGTGGAGTTTTTCCCCGCGCTCGGCCCGCTCATGAACCGCCTGGCCGGCTTGCTGTCCGGCGGTGAGCAGCAGATGCTCGCCGTGGCCCGTGCGCTCGTCTCCAACCCCAGGCTGTTGCTCATCGACGAGATGAGCCTCGGCCTGGCGCCGATCATCGTGGAGCGCATGCTCCCCACGGTGCGCGCCATCGCCGACCGCACCGGCTGCGGCGTGCTGCTCGTCGAACAGCACATCCACATGGCGCTCGGCATCAGCGACCGGGCCTACGTGATGAGCCACGGCGAGATGGTGCTTTCCGGCGACGCCGCCGAACTCGCCGAACGCCGCGACCTCCTCGAAGCCAGCTACCTCGGCGAAGCCGCGCTGTAGCTCGCTGCGGGCTCGCTTCGCCCCTGACGGGCCTCTGGCTCGCGCCGCAGATTGGCCCGCCCGCAGCTCGCTCCGGCTTCTGGGTACGTCGTGCCGCGAGTTCTTCGTTTCGGGTACTCCACGCTCGCGCTGGCACGACCTGAGCCTCCCCAAAAGGGAAGGGGCGCGCTGTGGACTCCCCAGAAGGACGGCTGGCTCTCAGACCTCGGTCGTCGTGCTGCCCGCCGGCGAGTTGCGGAACATCTCTTCGGCGTCGAAGCCGATCCGGGTGTCCGGCACGATCTCGATGATCACCCGGCCGTCGGAATCGAGATGGTCGACGAACGCCGCCTGCTTGGTCTCGTCGTCGGGCCGGACCTTGGCCGCCAGCGAAGGGTAGAACCAGGCCTTCGTGCCAGCATCGTCGTGAACGGTGGCGGTGCCCTTGTAGGTGAGCGCCTGGCTGATGCCGATGTCGGTGCCGCGGCTCGAGATCGCGATGGCGACGCGAGGTCGAGCTTCGACGGCGGGAACCCGCTTCCGTCGACGCGTGCACGTCACCCAGAATCGGCCCTCGTGCACCACGTAGTTCATGATCACCCCGACCGGATCGCCGTCTTTGGTGGTCCACATGAACGTGCACTCGGTCTGGCGGGCGAGCAGCGTCTGTTCGCGCTCGTCGGACAGGACGAACATCGAAACGTCCTCGTAGGAGTCCGTGTACTTCTCGCTGTCTGGTTCCTGCATGGCTCGCCTCGTCCCCGGGTTGCTCGGTCCTAACCTACGGTCCATGGGACGTCTGCATGACAGGGTCGCGGTGATCGTCGGGGGAGCAACGGGGTTCGGGCTCGCGACCGCCGAGCGCTTCGCCGATGAGGGCGCCACGGTCGCGATCTTGGGCCGGCGTGGAGAGCTCGCCACCGAGGTGGGGGAGCGGCTCGGAGGGTCCGGCTGGGAGTGCGACGTCACCGACTTCGATCAGCTCGACGAGGTGACCGCCGCCGTTGCCGAACGCCACGGTGGAATCCACGCCGCGGTGAACTACGCCGGCTTCGAACAGAACACCCCCATCCGCGATCTCACCCCGGACATCTGGCAGTCGATGATCGACGTGCAGTTCACCGGGGCGGTG
>CAYUBX010000337.1:0-4585 GCA_964443165.1 uncultured Acidimicrobiales bacterium | reverse complement strand
CCTCCTCGACGAGCCCACGGCAGGGCTCGACCTCGCGGGTCGAGAGCAACTCGTCACCAGCCTCGCCTCGCTCGCCTCGGACCCCGACACTCCGGCGACGGTTCTCATCACCCACCACACCGACGAGATCCCGCCGTCGTTCACCCACGGCCTCCTCCTCCGCAACGGTCGCCCGCTCGTCCAGGGACCTCTCGACGAGGTGCTCACCGCCGAGTCGCTGTCCGAGTGCTTCGGACTCCCGCTCCGCCTCGAGTTCCGGGACGGCCGCTGGCTGAGTTGGGCCGCCCCGCAGCCGTGACCGACCGCGTGCAGTCACAGGTGTTTGGCGAGGTCGCTGAGCTCTATCACCGCCACCGACCCGACTACCCCGCCGAGCTGTTCGCCTGGATGTCTGGGGTGGTCGACCTCGCGGACGATGCGCAGATCCTGGACATCGGAGCGGGTACCGGCAAGTCCAGCGCCTGGTTCCTCGATCGGGGTCATCGGGTGACCGCCATCGAACCCGACGCAGCGATGGCCGCCGTGGCGGAGTCGAACGCTGCGGCGAACGGCGATCTCACCGTCGAGAACGTCCTCCTCCAGGACTTCGAGCCGGGAGAGCGACGGTGGGGTCTCGCGGTCAGTGGCCAGGCGTGGCACTGGGCGGATCCCGCCACCCGCTTCGAGGACGCCGCTTCCTGCCTCGAGAGCGACGGCTGGCTCTGCGCCTTCTGGAACCGCCCCGAGATCGACGTCCGACCCTTCGCCGAAGAGGTCGGCGAGATCTATCGGCGCCTGGCTCCGAGCCTGGCGAGCGGCTTGGCCGCGGTTCAGTTCCCGGGCAGCAAAGCGGCGGTGAGCGCAGCGACGCCGCGCGACGAGTTCGACAACAGCGGGCTCTTCGGCGAGGTGATGACCACCGACATCCGATGGGCGCAGGACGTCACCACCGCTGACCACTGCGCCAACCTCCGCACCCAGTCCGACCACCGCATGCTTCCGCCGGACGTCCTGGAGCAGGTGGTCGTCGAGGTCGCGCGCGCTATCGACGCCGTCGGTGGGCGCTACCCGCTCGCCTACACCACCCACGCCTACGCGGCGCAGGTCAGGGGCTGACGGCGGATCCCGCGACGAGCAGGGCGTGTGGGTTGACGGCGCGACCACCATCGGGGTGCACCTGGAAGTGCAGATGCGGCGGGGTCCCGATCGCGTTGCCCGTGTTGCCGACGTACCCGAGCACCGTGCCCGCCTCGACGAACTGTCCGGACTCCAGACCGGCCGCGAACCGCGACAGGTGGGCGTAGTAGTAGTTCGTGCCCGATTCGCCGACGAGCCAGACGCGCTTACCGCCGAGACTCACCTCGCCCACTCGACCCACCACGCCACGCTCGACGGCCACGACCGGGGTTCCCATGTCGGCGAAGATGTCTGCACCCTGGTGGCGGTGCGCATCGGTCGTCCCCACCATCCGGGGAGCGAGGAACGAGTCGACGAAGTCGTGGTCGCCGTCCACCGGAAAGACCCAGGACCCAGCGAGCGCCAGCCTCGCCTCGACACCGTTGTCGGCCTGCGCAGCCAACCCGGCGGCGACGGCCTCCGCATCGATCAGCGGGCGGAGCCCGATCCTCGCCTCTGCCAGTTCGCGAGCGAGGCCCTCGATGTCGGGATCCGAGGCGCTGGCCGCGACGAAGGTGGACACGAGCTGGCGCCGATCTGCGTCGAGAATCGACCGGATCAACAGGCCGCGCACGTGGGCGGCGCCGAGGTCACCCGACCGAAGCAGGTCGTTCGCGATCGTCACGTCGGGATTGGCCGCGTAGAGAACCGCCACGTGGCGCGCGAGGCGGTCACGCGCCTGGATGTAGTCGCCCACCAGCTGTCGATGGGTGAACTGGAGCTCATCTAGCTGCGCTCCCTGATCCTGCAGAGCGACCGCGAGCCGCAGGACGCGCTCAGCGGCTTCGTCGAGGGCCAGCTGCGCACCCTCGCTCTCCCCGCGGGCGACGGCGACCCGGGCGGAGTGGAGGTCCGCGATACGACGCTGGATCTCGACCGCCGCCTGCTGCCCGTCCACGGCTGCGGCCTGGAGGAGGCCCGGTGCGAGCGGAGGCAGCTCGCCAACGGGTGTCTCCACGGTCTCCTGCTCGCCGGACCCCTGATTCGACGAATCCTCTTGACCCGCCGCAGGGCGGGCCACCACGACAGCGCTGACGAGCGCCAGGGGCAGCAACCAACTCCGCATTCGCTTCCCGACGACCGCCCTGCGGCGCTCTGAAGTTCTGCGGCCCACTGCATGCACGGTACCGATCGCATCCCGCTGGTCTAGATTCCGCGTCGTGCCGCCGCCGGACCAGGGTCACGAGGACGCTCGCCACTTCGTCTACGACGACCCCGATTTCGACGCCCGATCGGCCGCAGCGCGGTCCCTGCGCCGTCTCGGCAACGCCCTGGTGCGCCACCGCGCCACCGCGGACGAACTCGGAGTGATTCGCGACCTGGCGGACCGGCTGGTGGACGACCTCGTCGAACGCCCCCGTTCGCCGCGGCCCACCGACTACCTCGCTCGCCGATACACCGATCCACGTCCACCGGACGGGGCGGAGGTCATCGCCTTCAGCGACCGGCCGCTCAGCGGGCCGGCGAACCCGATGGGCAGCGAGGTCGACATGCGCCGGCACGGCGAGGGAGTGCGAGCACGGGTCGTGTTCGGCGCCGCGTTCGAGTCGGCACCAGAGCGGGCGCACGGTGGTGCGATCGCGTCGATGGTGGACGACGCCATGGGCTATCTGATGGTGGTGATCGGAGTGGCCGCCTACACCGCCCGCCTCGAGATCGATTACCGCGGTGGTGTTCCCGTGGACGCCCCTGTCTGGTTCGAGGCGCACGAGGTGGAGCGCGACGGGCGGAAGCTCCACGTCGAGCTGACGGTGCGGGAGGGCGACGAGTCAGGGCCCGCTCCCGACGGTGATGTGCTCATCGCAGCTCGCGGCCTGTTCGTGGTGATCCCGGCGGACCGCCTCTCCTGACACCCCGTCCAGATGCGAACCACCTCGGTCATGTCGGACACCGAGGGGTCGACGGAGCGCCGAGACATTCGCGCGGAAGATCACGACCGCGCGGCAGATCACGACCCCATGAGGATCGGTTGCCATGGCAACGCTGCAGCTCAGTCGGATGGAGCGGAGAAACCAGGCCACTCGGCGGGCGCTCGGCACCACCCTGGCCGTCGCGACCGCCGTCGGTGTACCGACGCGGTATCGAGCGCCACCCCACCGGATGGTGGAGCGTCTGATCACCCCTGCAGGTTGATGTCCGAGAGATCGAGGCGCAGCGACGCTCGAGACGAGCGCAGCTGACCCGACAGGGAATCGGTGTCCCAGATCATCAGGTCGCCGTGGAAGGGGTAGATCACGTAGCGGCTGTCCGGCGCCCACGCGGGGATGCCCAAGTCGGTCCCGATCTCGGGGCTGTGGCGCTCCTCACCGGTCTCCAGGTCGACCACGACCGCGCCGGTCAACGCGCCGTTCCCGTGCGCGAGGCGCAACAGCATCGAGGTCCCACTCGGGCTCATCCACCCGAGCTGCGACCACCGCTCGGGTGCCGATGCTCCGAGCACCTCACCGAGGGGAATCTCACCGAGCGGCTCGCCGGCGGGGTCGGTGCTGACGATCAGACAGCCGGAGAGATCGCACACCAGACGGGCGATACGCGTCGGGCCGATCGCGAGAACGCGTCCGGGACCGAGATCGATGGTCCCCTCCTCGGTGCCGGTGCCGTCGGTGAGCACGACCGATCCGGCCATGCTCACGACCAGCCTGTCCTCGACGCTGCCGTGCACGAGCGCCTCACCGGGAAGGCGAGCGCCGGCGCGAAACACACCGTCAGGACCCAACACCCGTGCGACGATTCCCGCCGAGTCTCGTGACACCGAGACGATCGACGCCGGCGCGTACCCGGGAAGCAACGTGCTGACGCCTTCGGCCAGCAGACGCATCGAGCCGTCCTCCGGCTCGACTCTCACGAGGTCGCGGCCAGCGCGGGCGACGAGGACACCATCGAGAACGAACAGCTCCTCCATCGGCCGTTCCGTCTCGAGCGTCGACGATTCCCCCGATTCGAGGTCGAGTCGATACAGATCGCCGTCGAGGAGCGCGGTGACTGCAGCCGCGGGCCGGAGCCCCGGCAGGTCGGTGATTCCGGTCTCGGAGGCGACCGTCGGAAGCGTCGTGCGAGGTGGGATCGTCTCGCGAACCTGAGGAAGGGTGGGCGGTGCCGGCTCTGGCTCGGGCTCCGCCGCTTCGTCATCGGAGCCGACGACGAGCGCCAGGACAAGCAGCGGGAGTACCTGGGGGCCGTGGACCCGGAGCGGACGAGGGCGTTGGGCGACGAGATGGTGGGGGCCTGGGAGCAGGCCTACGCCGCGGAGCTCACCAGCCGGATCCTGCTCGGCGTGGCCGTGGCGCTGGCGGGATGGAGCACCTGGTCGTTCCTCTCGTCGTCCGGGCCGGAGGGGGGGGAAGCGGCGGCCGTGCCCGTGCTCGGAGGGCGGTCGGCCGGGAGGAGGTGGTAGGGGCGGGCGGTGTTGGGTGTGGTCGTGGGGTGCCGG
>CAYUBX010000336.1:0-4604 GCA_964443165.1 uncultured Acidimicrobiales bacterium | reverse complement strand
GGACGGGTAGATGGTCTGGTCGGCGACTCCGTTGACGTGCGCGACCCAGTCGGTCGCCGCGTCGCTCTGCGCCTCGATCGTCTCGCAGCCGGCCGCATCGAGCCACGCCAGGCAGTCGGCGATCCACTCCACGTGCTGCTCGATCGCGACGATCATGTTCGCGAGCACCGACGGACTCCCTGGGCCCGTCACCGTGAAGAGATTCGGGAATCCAGGGACGGCCAACCCGAGGTAATTCACCGGTCCGGCCGCCCAGGCATCGGCGAGGGACAGCGCGCTGCGGCCCGTGATGTTCATTCGCAGCAACGAACCCGTCATGGCGTCGAATCCAGTGGCGAAGATCAGCACGTCGAGTTCGTGCAGACCGCTCTCGGTCTCGAGCCCATCGGGTCGAATGGCGATGATTGGATCGTCGAAGACATCGACGAGGTCGACGGTGGGACGGTTGAAGGTCGCGTAGTAGTCGGTGTCGATGACGAGCCTCTTGCACCCGATCGGGTGCAACGGGGTCAGCTTCGTCGCGGTGTCGACATCCTCGACGATCCCGGCGATCTTCTTGCGCACGAACTCCGCCGCGTACTCGTTGGCGTCGAGGTCGAACACCAGGTCGCGAAACGCACCGAGGAACGGTGTCCCGCCTCGTTCCCAGCGGACCTCGAACTCCCTGTCGCGCTCGTCCTGTGACACGTCGGAGGTGTTGATGCGGTTGCTGGGGAACTTCGACGCAAAGGCGTTGGCCATGCGTTCGTTGGCCTCGCGAAACTCCGCGTAGCGCGCCTTCACATCGGCCTGCTCGGCGGGATCCAACGGACCGTTTCGGGCAGGGATCGTGTACTGAGGCGTGCGCTGGAAGACCGTCAACCTCGCAGCCTCGGCGGCGATCATCGGGATCGCCTGCACGGCGGAGGAGCCCGTCCCGATGATTCCGACGCGCAGGCCAGCGAGATCCACGCCGTCCCTCGGCCACCGGCCGGTGTGTAGGACGGTCCCCTCGAACGTCGCGAGGCCGTCGATCTCCGGGGTGTTGGCCGTCGAGAGGCACCCGGTGGCGGCCACGACAAAGCGGCACCTGACTCGCTCTCCGCGATCGGTCTCCACCGACCAGGTCGAGGTCGCGTCGTCGAAGGCCGCTCCGACGACACGGGTCTCGAACGAGATGTCCGCCAACAGGTCGAACCGATCGGCGACGTGCTCGGCGTAGGCCAGGATCTCGGGCTGCGCTGCGTACCGCTCCGTCCAGTCCCAGTCCTGCTGGAGCTGCTCGTCGAAGCTGTACGAGTACTCGAGGCTCTCGACATCACACCGTGCACCGGGGTAGCGGTTCCAGTACCAGGTGCCGCCCACGCCGGTCCCCGCCTCGAAGGCCCGCACGGCCAGGCCGAGGCCCCGCAGCCGATGCAGCGCATAGAGCCCACCGAAACCCGCACCCACGATCACGACATCGACGTCGACGCGGTCGTGATCGCCTTCTGCCGTGAGCGGCGCCGTCTCCTCGGTCGTCACGCCGTCCGAAAATAGCGCCACGTGGGGAAATGCCCTGTCGCAGCCCGCGCCCGCGGAAACGAAGTTCGTCTGTCGCGGACGCAGCTGTAGAGTGTCCCAAGACATCACGAGCGACGGTTCGCGGAAGCGATTCGTCCGGCAACCTGGGCGGACACCCAAGGTGCTTCACCTGCTGCGGCAGGGATGTGGCTGGCTTCGGTCGGCAACCAAGTGTCCACGGTCTTCGGACCACTCCCTCGGCGTCGGCCGTCGCTCACCAGGAGCGAGACATGGCACAGACAACCGAGTACTCACCGGCAACGGCGGCGCTTCTCGCCGCTCGCGGCATGACAGACGGGCTCGCGCCGACGCTCGGCCCGTCCACGGCGTTCGGCGCTGCGGATGCGACGGATGCGGCGCGTCGAGCACGACGGCCGCGGGTGACCGACTTCTACGGTCGGTACGGCAACCCGACGGTGCAGGCCTTCGCCGACGCAGTCGCCGAACTGGAAGGCGCCGAGGCCGCTATATGCAGCTCCAGCGGCATGGGAGCGGTGTCGACGGTCGTGCTCGGATTGTGTGGGCAGGGAAGTCACATCGTCACGCAGAGGCAGCTGTTCTCCGGCACGTCTCAGCTGTTCACCCAGGTCTGCCCGCGTTTCGGGATCGACGTCACGTTCGTCGACGTCGGCGACGCCGATGCCTGGCGTCGTGCGGTCGAGCCGGGCAGGACATCCCTGGTGTTCGTCGAGACACCCTCCAACCCGACGCTCGCCCTCGCTGATCTGGCGGCCATCGGCGAGCTGCCCGGGGTGATCACCGTGGTCGACTCCACGTTGGCGACGCCCCTCCTCCAACGCCCGCTCGATCACGGCGTCGATCTCGTCGTCCACTCGGCCACCAAGGCGCTCTCGGGCCACAACGACGCGACGCTGGGTGTGATCGCCGGCGACAAGACCCTGATCAACGAACTGTGGGGCTACGCGGTGATCCAGGGCAGCTGCGCGTCGGCCTTCGACTCCTGGAACGGGTTGCGCGGGCTGAAGACGCTCGGTGTGCGGGTCGAACGGCAGGGCGTCAACGCGCTCGAGGTGGCCCGCGTCCTCGAGAGCAGTCCCGTCGTCTCCACGGTCCACTACCCCGGGCTGCCGTCCCACGCGCAGCGCGATCTGGCCCGTGGGCAGATGAAATCGGGGGGCGGCTGCGTCACGTTCGAGCTGGCGGGCGGCTACCCCGCTGCCACCGCGTTCGTGTCTGCGCTCGAACTCGCTCTCTTGGCACCATCGCTCGGCGGACCCGAGACGCTCGTCAACCATCCCGCCTCCATGACACATGCGTCGCTGACCCCCGAGGAACGCGAGGCGGTGGGGATCGGCGAAGGGATGATTCGCCTCTCACTCGGACTCGAGGACCCGAGGGACGTGGTGGGCGACATCTGCGGAGCCCTTCGGGCCGCCTCAACCCTCGGCTGAGACGCGCTGTGACAGGGGTCGCACCGTCGCCCACCGCACAATTTTATTCTTGACTTAGTTGATCATATTTACCTTTAATGTCGACAATGCTCATGCGGTCCCCCCTCTCCGACCTCCCCGACCTCGAACGGGAGCCCGCCGAGGCGGTGATCGCGTGGGCACATCGCACGCACGGCGACGGCCTCGTCCTGCTCGCTTCGATGACGGACGCGGTGCTGATCGATCTCGCAACCCACGTTGCCCCGGATCTCGAGGTCGTGTTCCTCGACACCGGCTTCCACTTCGCGGAGACCCTCACCACGCTGAAGACGGCCGTGAGCCGCTACCAACTGCGAATCACAGTCGAGCGTCCTGCCGCCTCGGCTCCGCACGTGTGGGAGGCGGGAGCCGACGCGTGCTGCAACGCCCGGAAAGTTGCTCCCATGGAGCGAGCACTCGAAGGTCGCACGGCGCGGCTCTCGGGCCTGCGACGGTCCGATGCCCCCGGACGATCGGCGACCCCGGTGGTTCAGCTCGACCGTCGCGGGCTGGTGAAGGTGAACCCGCTCGCCGCGTGGACGGATGCCGATGTGGAGGCGTACATCGCCCACAACGACGTGGTGGTCAACCCCCTGATCGCCGAGGGGTACCCGTCCATCGGGTGCTGGCCCTGCACGGAGCCGGTCCTCGACGGCGACGACCGGGCGGGCCGATGGGCAGGAAGCGACAAGGTCGAGTGCGGGCTTCACCTGTGAGCGGGACCCGAGCTGGCCGGAGCTACCCGGTTCACCTCGATCTCCGAGGTCGGCGAGTGCTGGTCGTCGGCGCGGGACAGGTCGCGGCGCGGAAGATCGACCGGTTGCTCACGACGGGCGCGGAGATCACCGTCGTCGCACCGCGAGCCGTCCCTGAGATCTCACAGAACACCGACCTCGTGTGGCTCGAACGCCCGTATCAGCGCGGCGAGGTCGCCTCCTATCGGCTCGCATTCACATCGACCGGCGTTCCCGCCGTCGATGGCCAGGTCTTCGCAGACGGCGAGGCCACGGGCGTCTGGGTCAACTCCGCGGACGACGTCGACAACTGTTCGTTCGTCCTCCCCGCCTCGGCGCGACGGGGCCCGCTGACGGTGAGCGTCGCCACCGAGGGCACCAGCCCGGCGCTCGCATCGTGGTTGCGACGCCGATACGAACGCGATCTCGACGAGGCCATGGAGTCCCTCGCTGAGCTGCTCGCAGAGGCGCGCAGCGCGCTTCGTGACCTGCGCGGCTCGACAGAGCATTCGGGCTGGCACACCGCTCTCGACGCCGGCCTGCTCGACACGATCCGCGACGGCCGCATCGCAGAGGCGAGAACTGCACTCCACGCGCAGCTCGGGCTCGCGACAGCAACGCCACACGGAGGAGACACGTGACCGTTCACCTCGTCGGTGCCGGACCGGGCGATCCCGACCTGCTCACCCTCCGAGCCGCCCGCCTCTTGGAACAGGCGGATGTCGTCATCCACGATCGCCTCGTCGGTGACGGCGTCCTGGACCTCATCGCACCGGGGGCGCTGCGCATCGACGTCGGAAAGATGCCCGGCGGTCCGCGCACCTCACAGGCAGACATCCACCAGCTGCTTCGCGAGCATGCAGCGCGGTTCGAAACCGTCGTCCGCCTCAAGGGCGGC
>CAYUBX010000335.1:0-4607 GCA_964443165.1 uncultured Acidimicrobiales bacterium | reverse complement strand
GAGGCAGACCTCATCGCCGTTCCTCCACACGACGTAGCGGTCGCCTTCCCACGCACGGGCCATCCTCTGGGCGGCTGCGACGTCGAGGTCGAGGAGCATCTCGAACAGACCGCTGGCGCCGATCACCCCTTCGCTGATCACCGTTCCGTCGGCGGGCGGATTGACGACGACGACAGGGAGATCCCGCGCCTCATACGACTCGGGCTCGAGAATGTGCTCGCCGCTCGTCGGGAGGTCCAGATACGCGGCGTCGATGCCGTCGGTGCCGGCCGCCGCCACAAGTTCGCGGACGAACGTCGGTCCCAGGATGTACGGCAGCGAGATGTCGATGAGCAGGATGTCGGGAATGCCCCTCAGGTCGATCCCGACACCGAACTCCGCTTCGCGCCGGCGCAGCTCGGCCACCTCGTCGCGGTCGAGCATGGTCACCCACTGCTCCTCTACCCAGGTGGCGGTCCCTTCGACCAGGCCGATAAAGCCGAACTGGGCCTCGGAGTCATCGCCATCCATCAGCTCAGCTCGATCGAGGTCGAAGTGCTGGTCGTCAAGGGCATGGGTGAGCTCGTGCACCAGCGTGGACCTGACGAACGGGTCCAGCACCACGCCGCGCATCACGAGCTCGTCGGTCTCGGGGTCGTAGAAGCCGAGGACCTCGCCGGCGAGTGCCTGGCGCAGAAGAGCCCCCAGGTCGGTATCAGGCGGAATCAGCTCGAGCGCCCGCCAGACAAGCGCCACCTCGTCGAGCTCTCCGGAGTCCAGATCCTCTTCGAGATCGGCGAGGATCCGATCCTCGAACTCCTCGTCGGTGAGGAACGTGACGTCCACCGGCTCGAGAAAGGGCAGCCCGCGGATTCGCTCGGTCTCGGCGGAGAGTTCGGCGATCTCCGCGTCGAGATCCTGCTCCTGCGGTTCGGCCGGGTCCTCCGGCTCGTCGTCCGTGGTGTCGCTCGCGGTCGTCGCGGGCGGCTCGTCCCGCTCGTCGCCGCCCGAGGCGACGACGCCCACCACGACCGCGACCGTCACCAGCGTTGCGACGACCGCCAGGATCCAGAACCGGGAGGAGGACTGCGGCGTCGTGGGATCCATGAGCGGCGAGGCTACCGGCGACGCCCTTCCTACAGATCGGCGGCGGGCACCGCAGACCGGCCTGTGAACGTGTGCGTGAAGAACTGGGTTGCCGCCGCGGAGATCGCCATCGACCACGAGGGGTACGGGTGCGAGGTCTGCGCGAGACGCCCGACGAACATCTTCGTCCGCACTGCGAGCGCCAGCTCGCTGATCATCTCGCCGGCCCGGTCACCCACGACCGTGGCGCCGATCAGCTTGCCGCCTGCCGCATTGCCGACGCCGCGCCGCGGAGCAGCGATCAACTGGACGAAGCCGTTCGTGCGGCCCACGGCGATGCCCCGATCGACATCGCTCATCTCGAGCCGCGCCACTCGGGCACCACGGATCTCGCGAGCTGCGTCGACGCCGACGCCCACGTGTCCGACCTCGGGCGTCGTAAAGGTGACCCACGGGACCGCGTGCGTCGACCACTTCAGCTTCCGGAACCGGGCCGGGCCAGCTCTGAACGCGTTGGCCACCGCGATGTGCGCCATCGTCGCTGCAGCATGGGTGAGCTGCAGCGAACCGACGGCATCGCCGGCGGCCCAGACGCCACGCGCCGAAGTGGCGAGATGCTCGTCGACGGCGACCCACCCTCGCTCATCGGTCGCTACTCCTGCAGCCTCCAGCCCGAGGTCGTCGGTCGCCGGCGCCCGGCCGGTCGCCACGAGGAGCCGATCGGCGGTGAGTGATTCGACTCCATCGAAGCGCACGTCAACGCCGCCGTCCGATTCGGCGACGCTCATCACACCCGCGCCGGTGAGGACCCGGACACCCAGAGCTTCGAGCTCCGAACGGACGACGACAGCAGCATCGGGCTCATCCCTCGGCAGAAGACGGGGCGAGGCTTCGATGAGGGTCACCTGCGATCCCAGCTGAGCGAAGGCCTGCCCCATCTCACAGCCGATGGGTCCACCACCGACGATGGCGAGGTGGTGCGGGGCCTCCTCCAGCTCGAACAGATTCTCGTTGGTGAGGTGGGGCGCCTCTGCGAGACCCGCGATCGGGGGAAAAGCCGGTCGGCTGCCGGCCGCGAGAAGCACGTGCTCGCCCGACAGGGTTCGACCGTCGACCTCCACGGTTCGCTCCCCCACGAACCGCGCCCGTCCTTCCACGACCTCGATGCCCTTCGTGGCCAGGACAGGTGCCGATTCGTCCGCCGCGATCGTGTCGATCGCGGCGCGCACACGCCTCATCGCTTCGGGAAAGCCCACGCCGTCGGACGCCGCGGCCAGCAATGCCTTGGACGGCACGCACCCGGTGAAGGTGCAGTCGCCGCCGATCGGGCCATCGTTCACGAGAGCGACCGTCTTGCCGCGCCAGCGGGCGGAGTATGACGCCGCCAGACCCGCTGCTCCTCCGCCGATCACCACGAGATCAGCCACTTTGTCGGCCACGCCATGCTCCTCGTCGCTCCGCTCCAGCGGTAACACACCCGACAGGGTTCGCTGTTCCGCAGACTGCGATGCGAGCGGGTCACCGCTCAACCGAGCGGCCGATACGGCCGATGGCTCCTACATGATCCGCCGCCTCATCGCTGCGACGCTGTTGTTCTCGGGCGCCGCGATCGCGAACGCGGGCTTCGTCGCGTGGTGGTTCGACCGCGAGGTCACGGATCCCGAGCGCGTCCGCGAGATGGCGGCGGCCGTTCTGCGGTCGCCGGAGATCCGCGCGGAGATCGCCCCGATGCTCCTCGACCAGGCGACGGCAGAGCTGCAGCTGGCCGACACCGATATCGCGGCGCTGACGGACGCGGCGGAGACGACGCTGCTCGACCCGGCGTACATCCGCAATTACGCCGACACCCTCGAGGGGATCTACCGGTCCATCTTCGAGACGGGCGAACCCGCGGGCATCGGATTCGAAACCGATGAGCTCGAACAGGGGCTCCTCGAGCAGCTCGCGGTGGTCAACCCCCAACTGGCCGAGACGGTCGCGAACATCGACCTTCCCGCCTCGATCGACTTCCAGATCGACTCGCTCCCTGACCTGGCCGCCCTGGAGAACGGCCTCGGGACGGGCTGGCGCATCGCGCTGTGGGTCGGCGGAGCGCTGCTCGTGGCTGGCGTGGTGATCCACCCGCGTTCAGCGGTAGCGGTGCGTCGGGTCGGGATCCTGTTCCTCGGGTTCGCCGGGCTGCAGGCGCTGGCCGTCTGGCTCATCACTGATTGGGCTGCTCCCAACCTCCCGCTGGGTGAATTCGAAGCGCTGACGTCCGCGACCGCCGGCATCATCCTCGCCAGCCTGACGGCCCAGGCGATCGTTCAGGCGGTGGCCGCGGGGACGCTGGCCGTCACCGCGCATCTAGCCATCTGGGTTCCACGGATGGTCGCTCCCTGGAGGGCGGTCACCGCCACAATAGGTGGATGACAGTCGACGCGATCGATGAGGGCGGCACCGTCCTCGACAGCCTCCTCGCCTACATCGACGCCTCCCCTTCGCCCTACCACGCCGCTCTCAACGCGGCCGAGCGACTGCAGGCGGCCGGGTTCGACGAAGCCGAACCCGATGCACGCCTCGGCGAGGGTCCGGTGCTGCTTCGACGCGGCGGCTCCCTCATCGCCGTTCGATCCGGGGAGATCAGCGACATCGATGCTCTGCAGTTCCGCCTCATCGGAGCGCACACCGACAGCCCCAACCTGCGCATCAAGCCCCAACCCGACGCCGGAGCCGTCGGCTACCGCCAGCTGGGTGTCGAGGTGTACGGCGGCGTTCTCCTCAACTCGTGGCTCGACCGCGACCTGGGGCTCTCCGGACGAGTCGCGATCTCCGACGGTGACGGCGAGCGGGTGGAGCTGATCCGGATCGACGAGGCCGTTCTTCGCGTGGCGCAGCTCGCCATCCATCTCGATCGAGACGTCAACGAAGGCCTCAAGCTGGACAGGCAAGCCCACCTGGCGCCGATCTGGTCACAAGGGGATGTCGAGGAGAACGGGTTCGGGGACTACTTGGCCGCACACCTCGGTGTCGCCAGAGACGCCGTGGCGGCCTGGGACGTCATGGTCCACGACCTCACTCCGTCGACCCGGCTCGGGCGCGATGGCGAGTTCTACTCGGCCCCGCGCATCGACAACCTCGCGTCGTGTCACGCCGGAGTCGAGGCCGTCGCCGGGCTCTCCGAGGTCCCTTCCAACACCGTCGCAGCCGTGGTCCTCTTCGATCACGAGGAGATCGGCAGCGAATCCACGACCGGAGCAGGCAGCCCGCTCCTGGGCAACACGCTCGAACGGGTCGCCGCCGTCCTCGGTGCCGATCGCAGCACCTACCTGCAAGCGCTCGAACGGTCGTGGTGCCTCAGCGCAGATGGGGCACACGCTGTTCATCCCAACTACATCGACCGACACGAGCCGCAACACCGGGTCGTGCTCAACGGCGGACCGGTGATCAAGCTCAACGCCAACGTCCGATACGCGTCGGATGCCGACACTTCGATGCGGTTCCAGGCGGCGTGCCGGGCGGCGGGCGTGCCGTGGCAGCAATACAGCCACCGCAACAACCTC
>CAYUBX010000334.1:0-4621 GCA_964443165.1 uncultured Acidimicrobiales bacterium | reverse complement strand
GGCCGCGATCCGACAACAGATCGACGAGCTGGTCGACGACGGATTGACCGACGACGAGATCCGGCGCTTCTTGACACAGCAGTACGGCGAGGAGGTCGATGCGAGGCCGCCGCGCTCGGGCTTCGCTTCGGTGGTGTGGATCGTGCCGGTGATCGCCGTGGTCGTCGGCGGGGTCTGGCTGGGGTGGTCGTTCCGCGATTGGCGGTCGGGCCGCGTCCTCGGCGCGACCGACGAGGATCGCGACCTCGTCGCGCGGTTGCGGTCCGAGTCATGACCGCGTCGGGACGTCGGCTCGACCGGCTGGCCGACCTCGAGGAGGAGCGCGACTTTCTCCTGCGATCGCTCGATGATCTCGAACGCGAGCATGCTGCAGGCGAGGTCGACGACGACGAGTTCGCGACGCTGCACGACGACTACACGCGGCGGACTGCGGCGGTCGCCCGTCAGATCGAGGCGGGCGAGGCGACCATCGCGAGAGAGGCGACGCCCAGCCGTAAGTGGTGGTACCTGGCGGGAGCCGCGGTGCTCGCGACCGTTGCCGGCCTCACCCTCGCCCAGTTCTCGGGACAGCGCAGTCCGGGGGGCACGATCACGGGCGACATCAATGCGTCGGTGCGGACTCGCGTGGCCGAGGCGGAGCAGCTCTTCTTCAACGGCGACCTCGATGGCGCACGGGAGATCGTGGACGGCGTTCTCGTCGACGACCGAGATCTCGCCGAGGGGCTCTACCTGTCGGCCCGTATTCACGAGCGCCAGGCCGAGATCGAGCCCGCGTTGCGCGAGCTCGACCAGATCCTGGCCGACGACCCCGACCACATCGATGCGCTGACCTGGCGGGGCTGGATCCTGGTGCGAATCGACCCAGCGTTGCGCGACGAGGCGCTCGCGTCGGAGGGGGTGGATCTTCACCGGCTGGGCCTCGAGGCGCTCGATCGCGCGATCGCCCTCGAAGCGCCCCTGCCCGATCCATATCTGTTCCGCGGCTTGGCCGCCCGCGAGCTCGAGGGCGACCTCGAGGCGGCGATCGTGTTCTACGAGCAGGCGCTCGAACGCGAACCTCCACCACAGATGCAGCAGGTCATCAGCGACACGATCGAGGAGATGCGCGCCCAGCTCGAAGCGGGGTGAGCCGCGCCTCTTCGCGTTGGGGTGGGTCCTGGGTGTGGTGGCCGAGGGTGCCGGTCGAGCTGCCAGCTGTCCTCGAGAATCGCCCCACGACCCACACCCCACGTCATCGAGCACACGTTCGACATCCAACCCCGCAAGGACAGAATCTCTCACTCCGGCGCGTCGGTGTACGTCGCCGTCGTGACCCGTTCGCCGTCGAAGTGCAGAGACCAGGTGGACCCCTTGGCGACCATGCCGGGGCCGTCGAGCACTGCGCCTCGGAGCTGGGCCAGGTGGAGGGCATCGGGAATCAGATCGCCGTGTGAGCACAGGATGAGCTCGCCCGCTTCGTCGGCCGCGGCGGCGATGTCGAAGACGGCCGTGCCGGGGTTGCCCTCGAACAGGCGCTCGTCGATCTTCACCTGGAGATCCAAGCGAGCGGCGACCGGGGCCACCGTGTCGATGCATCGGACGGCGGGGCTCGAGATCACCCGGACCACCCGGTCGAACAGGCCCAAGTCGGCGAGCAGTTCGGCCTGCCGGTGGCCACGGCTGCTCAGGGCGCGCTCCCGATCTGGCCCCTCGTGACCGCTGCGCGACAGGGCGCGGGCGTGCCGGACCAGGTGGAGCCTCAAGCGCTTAGACCCGAGTGGTGCAGACGGCGTCGCCCATGGGGACCGAGCCCGCCAACTCTGGCGTCGTCTCTCCGTGAAGGCCGGCGAGCATGCCTTTGACGAGCCCGCGGTCGATGGCGCACAGCACGGGGTGGTCCACCGCTGCCTGACCGAACGGGCAGTGCTCGGAGACGATCACGAGTTCGCCGGCGATGCCTTCGGACCGGGCCGCGAACCCGTGGGATGTCAGCGCGTCGGCGACGGCTCCGACGGCCGCTTCGAGCGATCGGTGAGCCTCGCCGGGCTCCATCAGCGAGGCGAGGTGCTGGCCGTATTCGATACCCACCTCTTCGGCCAGCTCGGCGGCCTCATCGACGGGGAGCCTGGTGAGGGCGCGGCCGAGAAGCGTGCCGAGCAGGTCGTCGTGACGAACCGGAAACTCGAGCGACATCTCCGCATGGGTGGCGCGGTAGCGCTTCGACGGCCGGCCGGCACCGCCTCCGGAGTGCACGTCGACGACGACGTGGCCGCCTGCTGCGAGCTTGTCGAGGTGATGGCGCGCCACGTTGGCGTGAAGATCGACCGCTTGGGCGACTTCGGACGCGGTCATGCCCTCACCGGTCTCGCGGACGCGGAGGTAGATGTCGCGCCGCGTCGGGTCGCCGAACGCCGAGGTGATCGACGCCACGGCGGCGGAGAAGCGTTCGGGAGTGAGTGCCTGGGTGGTCACAGAGGTAGATTCTATCGGCGGCCGGGCTCTCAACAGCCTGCGCCGTTCCCCCTCCAGGAGTCACCATGCCCGTCGCCGAAGACGATCTCACCGCGGCGATCGGCGGCGTCCTCGACCCCGAGCTCCGCAAGGGGATCGCCCAGATGGGCATGGTCCGCGCGATCGCGGTCGCCGGTGGCGGCGTCCAGGTCGCTATCGCGCTTCCGTCCGAGGACTGGCCGGTTCGCGACGAGCTCGCCCACCTGGTGGTGGACGCTGCTCGATCGGTCGCCGGTGTCGGGCAGGTGGACATCGAGTTCACCGTGATGGACGAGGCCGAACAGGCCACGCTCCGAGCCCAGCTGATCGGAGACCCAGCGGAGACGGCCGGCACGCAGGATGCCCACGGCCACGCCGAGGGTCGTGCGGTTTCGTTCGCCGAGGCGGGCAACCGCACGAGGGTTCTCCTCATCGCAAGTGGCAAAGGTGGGGTCGGCAAGTCGAGCGTCACCACCAACCTCGCCATCGCGCTCGCCCAACGGGGTCTCCGGAGCGCCGTGATCGACGCCGACGTGTGGGGTTTCTCGATCCCGCGGATGCTCGGGGTGGAACGACCACCGACGGTCATCGATCAGATGGTCGTGCCGGTCGAGGCCAACGGGGTGCGCTGCATCTCGATGGGCTTCTTCGCGCGGGAGGACCAGCCGGTGATCTGGCGCGGCCCGATGCTCCACAAGGCGCTCGAGCAATTCCTCACCGACGTGTACTGGGACGAGCCTGACTATCTCCTGGTGGATCTTCCCCCCGGCACGGGCGACATCTCGCTCTCGCTCGCCCAGTTCCTCCCCAAGTCCGAGTTGATCGTGGTCACGACGCCGCAGCCGGCGGCCCAGAAGGTGGCGCAGCGCGCCGCATTCATGGCGGACAAGGTCAATCTCCAGGTGCGGGCCGTGATCGAGAACATGAGCTGGTTCCGCGGCGACGACGGCGTGCGCTACGAGATCTTCGGAGCCGGCGGCGGCCAGGAGCTCGCCGACCTCCTCGAGGTGCCATTGCTCGGCCAGGTACCACTGTTGCCCGCGCTGCGCGAGGGCGGAGACATCGGTGACCCCATCACCGTCGCCGACCCCGACAGCGAGCCGGCGGTGGTGTTTCGCGAGATGGCGAGGCTGCTCGAAGAGGAACACCTCCCCACCCGCCGTTACAACGAGGGACTCAAGCTCCTCTGAGGACGTGATGTGGCCATGAGGGCAGCGATGCTCGACGATCTCCGGTTCGACAACCGCTTCACCGCATCGTTGCCCCATGACCCGGTGCCCGGCAACCACCGCAGACAGGTCGTCGGCGCCTGTTACAGCAGGGTCGACCCCACGCCCGTCGCGGGACCCGTTCTCGTCGCCCACTCGGGCGAATTGCTGGAGCAACTCGGCCTGGACCCCTCGATCATCGACGATCCCCGGTTCGCAGCCGTATTCGGGGGGAACGCACTCCTCGCCGGAATGGACGCGCACGCGATGTGTTATGGCGGCCATCAGTTCGGCAACTGGGCCGGCCAGCTCGGCGATGGTCGGGCGATCGCGCTCGGCGAAGCCGTCGACATCGACGGTCGCCGTCAGATGCTGCAGCTGAAGGGTGCCGGACCCACGCCCTACTCGCGGACCGCGGATGGGCTCGCCGTGCTGCGGTCCTCCGTACGTGAGTTTCTCTGCAGCGAGGCGATGCACCACCTCGGCGTGCCGACCACGCGGGCTCTCAGCCTGGTCACCACCGGCGAGGACGTGGTGCGCGACATCCTCTACGACGGCAACCCGGCGCCAGAGCCCGGTGCGGTGGTGTGCCGCGTCGCGCCGAGCTTCGTGCGATTCGGCAACTTCGAGATCTTTGCCGCCCGTGGCGATCACGAGACCCTGCGACAGCTCGCCGACTTCGTGATCACCACGGAGTTTCCCGAGTTGGGCGAACCAGGTGACGACGGCCAGATCTACGCCGACCTCCTCGCCGAGGTGTCCAGGCGAACCGCGGAGATGGTGGTGGAGTGGCTGCGGGTCGGCTTCGTTCACGGGGTGATGAACACCGACAACATGTCGATCCTCGGGCTCACCATCGACTACGGGCCGTATGGCTGGCTGGACGACTACGACCCGGACTGGACACCCAACACCACCGACGCAGCCACCCGGCGTTACCGCTT
>CAYUBX010000333.1:0-4628 GCA_964443165.1 uncultured Acidimicrobiales bacterium | reverse complement strand
CGTCGGGAACCCCAGCTCGATCGGCCGCATCCGCGATCTCGTCGGTTTCGACGCCGGCCTCGGCCGGGACTTCCCAGACCGATCCGCCCTCGAACTCGATGCCGAGATTGAACCCACGGAGGAAGACGGCGAGCAGGCAGACCACCACAGCGACGGCAGAGCCGATCATGATCTTTCGCGAGGCAGCGATGAAGTTCCAGGCGTTCTCGCCGCGGTACATGGTGCGCAGACCGTTGATCATGCCGTCGCCTCCTGCTCGGTCATGGTCATGCCCAAGCGGCTCGGGTTCTCCCGCACCATCTTGCGGGCGATGAGCACAACCAGCGGTCGCATGAAGAAGTACGACACGACGATGTCGATCATCGTCGTGATGCCGAGGAAGAGGGCGATGCCGCGAACGGTGCCCGCCGTGAGGCGGTACAGCACCAGCGCACCGATGAGCGACGCCAGGTCGGCCCACACGATGGTACGGAAGGCGGCCGAGAACGAGCCGTCTGCGGCAGAGCGCACGGCTCTGCCCCGTTTCACTTCTTCTTTGATGCGTTCGTAATAGACGATGTTGGAGTCGACCTGGACACCGATCGACACCACGATTCCGGTGGCGCCGGCCAAGGTGAGCGCCAGGCCCTGGCTCTCGCCGAGCCAGGCGATCAGCGACCACAGAAGGCTGCCGCTGACGGCGAGGCTCGACACCGCCACGAGGCCGAGGAGGCGGTAGTAGAAGATCATGTAGATCGCGACGAGGACCAAGCCGACGATGCCCGCGATCACACCGGCCCGCAGCGTTCCGTCGCCCAGGGTCGCCGAGACGGTTCGGACATCGTCCTGCTCGAACTCGACGGGAAGCGCGCCGAACCGCAGCACGAGGGCGAGGTCCTTGGCCTCGGCTTCGTCGAAGGATCCGCTGATCACGGCGATGCCGTCGAACTCGACAGCGTTGATCGTGGGCGCGGACTCCACGACGCCGTCGAGCACGATGGCGATCTGTTGGCCGAAGTACTGGGCGGCCATCGCGTCGAACGCGTCTGCGCCCTCGGCCGTCAACTCGACGTCGACGAGCCACTGACCTCGGAAGTCGCCGCTGGCTCCGGCGACGACCTCACCAGTGAGTTCCGCGGGACCGAGGAGGAAGATCGCCGGGGTCCCGTCGGCCAGGGTGCCGGGCAGGATCACGCTCGAGGAGGCGATGTCCTGTTCGGGCGGGGTGATGACGTCGTCCACCGTCGGCGCGGTTGCGGGATCGAACACGGTCGTCGTCGGAGCCGGGAGGGTGGTGACGGGAGCAGTGGTGGCCGGAGCGGTGGTGGGAGTTGCTGTCGTCGCGGGGCCGGCGGTCGTGGTGGTCGCGGCCGGGGTGCTGTCGCTTGGAGCCGCCGACGTCGCTGTGGGTGCGGTGGTCTCGGGAGGCTGCTCCTCGGCATCCGCAGCCTCGTCGGTCGCGGGGGCCGTCGTGGGAGCAGCGGCAGCCGTCGTGGTCGGAGCGGTGGCCTCGCTGAACAGGGTCTCCGCGACCCCCGCCAGGCTCGCCACCGCCTGAGCGTCGCTCTGCGGAACGGCTCCCACCACGGGTCGGAAGCGCAACTCGGCTGTCTGGCCGACGAGGTCGACGGCCCTCTGCCGGTCCTTCACGCCAGGAAGCTGGATGACGACCTGCTCCCCCTGTCGGGTGATGTCTGGCTCTGCGACGCCGAGCGCATCGACGCGGTTGCGAATGATCTCGATCGCCTGATCGAGCTGCTCGTCGGGCACGTCGTCCGTGGGTCGAAGCACGACCTCCACGCCGCCCTGGAGCTGCACGCCGAGCACGGGCGCCCAGCCGGCGGCGAGAACGCTGACCAGCGAGACGGCGGCGACGGCCACCACGATGCTGAGGGACACGATGTATGAACGGCGCACGTGGGTCTCCGGTCGACTCGTCGTTCACCCGCTGACCGGACGGCGGGCGAAACACCAGGGTGGCCCACCGATGTGATCCGGTGGGGTGATGGTCTCAGTCGTCAGCTGGGTCGCTGAGATCAGCCTTCGCCGATCGGCCCTTCATGCTCGATGGTGTCTTCCGTGTCCTCCACGGCGATATCCGCGCTGGTGAGAATCTCGGCGATCGCCCGACGCTGGACGCGAAGCTCGACGTCGCTGTCGACCTCGACGTTGACGATGTCGGTGCCTTCCTCGGCGACGATGACGCCGATCACACCCCCGACGGTGGCGATCTCGTCGCCCACGGCGGCTGCGCGGATCATGGTCTCGCGCTCACGCATCCGCTTCTGCTGCGGGCGGATCATGAGGAAGTACATCCCGACGAGAATGATGACGGGCAGCAACAGGGCCATGGGGTGCTCCGAGCGATGGTTGGCCGGTGGAGATCAGCCGTTAAGGCTACCGGTCCCACACCTCCAACACCGAGCAGCGAAAGGCGTCGAAGGTGCCGTCTTCGATCGCCGAGCGGGCCCGACGCACCAGATCGAGCAGATACCAGAGGTTGTGGAGCGTGACGATTCGCCCGGCGGTCGGCTCCTTCACCTGCAACAGGTGGCGGAGATACCCCCTGCTGAACCCCGCCGACATGGGGTTGGACGGGTCGAGCGGCTCGTCGCTCCTGGTGTGCTGGGCGTTGCGCAGGTTGAGTCGTCCGTTGGCGGTGAGAACCGTGCCATGACGAGCCAGACGCGTCGGAAGCACACAGTCGAACATGTCGACCCCCGCCCCGATCGCGTCAACGATCCGGACCGGATCACCGACGCCCATCAGGTACCGAGGGCGATCCTCGGGTAGCTCGGCGAGGGCCGCGGTGAGCGCCGGCATCATCTCGGCGTGGCTCTCGCCGACCGACAGGCCACCGACGCCATAACCGGGCAAGTCGAGCCCGGCGAGGAACCGCGCGCTCTCGCGGCGGAGGTCGGGGTCGATGCCGCCTTGAACGATGCCGAACAGCGATTGATCCGGGCGGTGGTGGGCGGCGGCGGCCCGCTCGACCCACTCGTGGGTTCGGCGCATCGCGAGTTTCACCTCGGCGTCGCTCGCCGGCAACGCAGGGCACACGTCGAGGGCCATCTGGATGTCGGCGCCGAGCCGCTCTTGGGTGCGCACCGCATCCTCTGGCGTGAAGCGGACCTTGTCGCCGTCGTAGATCGACGTGAACGTCACACCGTCGTCGTCGATCTTCACGCTGCTCGTGAGGCTCATCACCTGAAAGCCACCCGAGTCGGTGAGCATGTGTCCGTTCCAGCCCGTGAACGCATGCAGCCCGCCGAGCTCGGCGATGACCTCGGATCCGGGGCGCAACATGAGGTGGTACGTGTTGCCGAGAACCACCTCCATGCCGAGCTGCTCGTAGTCGCGGGCGTCGAGATGGACCACCGCTCCCTTGGTGCCCACCGGCATGAACACCGGCGTCTCGAACGACCCTCTCGCCGTGGTCACCCGCCCGCGACGTGCCGCGCCGTCGGCGGCGAGGAGCTCATAGGAGAGGGTCACTCCCCCGTTGATACCGCTGCTCACTCGGCCCGTTCCAGCCAGCACGCGTCGCCGAAGCTCAGAAACCGATAGCCCTCCCCGAGCGCGGCCCCGTACAGCTCTCGCCACCGCGACCCCACGAAGGCGTCGATCATGAGCAACAGGGTCGAGCGGGGCATGTGGAAGTTGGTGATCATCACGTCCACCACGTCAAAGGTGCTCCCCCGCTGCAGAAACAGATCCGTGCGACCGGAGAGACCGAAACGAGCCGCGGATTCCAAGGCTCGAACGGTCGTGGTTCCGACAGCCACCACCCGGTCGGCGCGCTGGCACGCCTCCCAGGTGGCCTCGGGGACCTCGTATCGCTCCGAGTGCATCTCGTGGTCGTCGCTGTCGTCGACCAGCACCGGCCGGAACGTGTCGAGACCGACCACCAGATCCACCGTGGCCCGCTCCACGCCGTGAGCCTCGATCGCATCGAGGAGCTGGGGGGTGAAGTGCAGGCCCGCCGTGGGCGCCGCCACCGAACCGGGGGTCTCGGCGTAGACGGTCTGATACCGGGTGTCCGGGGTGCTGCGATCGGTGATGTAGGGGGGCAGAGGCGCCTCGCCGGCCGCCGCGAGCCCGGCGGTGTCGGCAGGCGTCTCCACCTCGGCACCGCCCGCCGTGACGACGACGTGGCGCGACCCGTCCGGTCGTGCCTCCCCGACGGTCACCACGACGGAGGCATCCAGCTCGGAGTGCAGCACCGTGCCGGGCGGTAGACGACGGCCAGGGCGCACGAGAGCGAACCAGCCTCCCGCGCGGTCGGGTTCGAGGAGCAGGACCTCAGCCGCTCCTCCCGTCGCCTTTCGAAGCGGCAGGCGCGCGGGGATGACACGCGTCTCATTGACGACGAGGAGGTCGCCGGGACCCAGCAGGTCAACGATGCCGCGAACGGTGCTGTGGAGTGGCGGGCGATCGGAACCCCGATCCACCAGGAGCCGGGCCGCGTCACGCGGCTCGGCAGGGACCTGCGCGATCGCCGAGTCGGGGAGCTCGTAGTCGAATTCGCTCATGTCCACGGCAACGTCCCGAGCAGCTCGGTGAGGGCGTCGCGGGTCCATCCATCGGCGACGCCTGGGCACGAGGCGAGGTAACCGGCGATCGCAGGAGCGTCCCAACCGATCTCGACC
>CAYUBX010000332.1:0-4639 GCA_964443165.1 uncultured Acidimicrobiales bacterium | reverse complement strand
GATGCAGACGTGGTCCGCGCCGGCGTCGATGTGCTCCTGGCAACGGGCGACGATGGTGTCGATGCCGCCCCACACGACGATGGCGTCGACGAGGCGATCCGAGACGTCGGCGATCTCCGCTTCCTCGAATCCCATCCTCATGAGGTTGTTGGTGTAGTTGGGGAGCTGCAGGTAGCGGGCCATGTTGTCCCTGGCAACCCGTCGTGCACGCTCGGGATCGGTCTCGAGCACGCACATCTGCTCCGGAGCCAAGAACTTGTCTGGGCCGATGATCTCCCGGGACAGAGCTGTGTGGTCGGGGACGGTGAAGTACGGATGGGCTCCGTCGGCGGCTGACGCTGACAATTCGAGCATCTTGGGGCCGAGCGCTGCGAGGATCCGCGGCGGGCGTTCCTCGGGACCGTGGGCCATGAAGGGCGACGCATCCATGGCGGCGAGGTACTCGCGCATGTCCGAGAGCGGGGTGGAGTAGTCGAGCCCGCGCACCCCTTCGACCAGAGGGGCGTGGCTCACGCCGAGACCCAGCAGGAATCGACCAGGGAATGCCTCGTCGAGCGTGCGGGCGGCCTGCATCGTGGTCATCGGATGCCGGGCGTAGGTCTGGGCGATTCCGGTGGCCACCGCCATACGAGGACACGACTCCAGCCAGATGGTGGAGGAGATGAGGGCGTCTCGACCGGTGCTCTCCGGGCGCCAGATCGCGCCCCAGCCCATGTCGTCGAGCTCGCCCAGGACCTCACGCACCTTCGAGGTGCTGTGTTGGTCGAGGAGCGAGGTCCAGATGCCCCAGGTTCCGATGTCGATGCCAGTCATCCGGCCGACGCTAGGCCGTCAGGCTTCCTCGGTGAGGAGTCCCGAGATGATGACGCCGATTCCGGCGACGAGCATCGTGTAGACACCGAAGCCGACGGCGAGGTTCGAGCCGGGCCCTGCGACATCACCGGTGTTGCCCGAGAACTGCATGTAGTTGAGCGCGGTCAGAACGGTGAGAACGCCGCCCACGGCGATGGTGACCACCTTGCTGCAAGGCAGCTTGCCGCTGAGGCCGGCCGCCGCGACACCGAAGAGCAGGACGTACAGGACGCCGTGGCCGATGATCCCGGAGGTCCCCGTCGCCAGGTCGCCGCCGGTGAGCAGCCAGGGAAGGAGCGAGTCGAACGCGCCGCCGCTGCCGGAGCTCGATGTCATCCACGGCAGGAACAGGCTGACGACGCCGACGAGCTGGACGCTGGCGCCGATCAGAACGTTCTTGGGCACGTCGGAGATGTCGATGCGACGCAGGTCGAGGGAGCGCTTCTGCTTCGGTTCGGTCGGCTCCGCCACCTGAGCCACGGCGGCCGTGGTCTGGCTGGCGGCGATCACCTCGGCTGCGGAGAGAACCCGACCTGCGCTCTCGTACGCCGCAGCCTCATCCGCATCGATTGCCGGGTCGAGCACCTGGGTGGTGGCGCTGATCGGTGTCTCGGCGGTGGCGGCTGCCTGCGGGTTCGGTTGGACGTGCTGGGTCCAGGCGGCACCGTTCCACCAGCGGACGTCGTCCGAAGAGGCGGGGTCGGGATACCAACCAGCTGCAGGCGTGGTCATCGGGGGCTCCATCATTCGACAGTCCCTCTAGTCCTCGGACGCTCTCCTCGTGGACTGAAGCGCGGTTTGTGAGGGTGGTCGGGCCTGAGGTTCGGCGACGACGAGCGCTGCGACTCCTGCGACCAGCGGCAGAACGATCAGCCCGTACATGAGTCGGTCGTAGCTGCCCGCGATGTCGAGGCCGACAGCGATGATCATCGGTCCGAGCGCGGAGGCTCCGACGCCCAGCTGGGTTGCCACACCTCGAATCGCGCCGATCTCCCGCGTTCCGAACCACTTCGGGTAGAGCGCCGACCCGAGCGCTCTGATCGACCCGGCGTTGACGCCGACGAGCATGCCGAACGTCCACGCTGTCGCTCCGGGCTCCACAGTGGTGAGGCTCAGCAGCGCCCCTGCGAGCGACGCCATCGAGAGGAACAGCAACGGCCGGGCCGACATGCGGTCGGTCAGCCAGGCGAACACGAACCCCGTCGACACCGTCGCCAGCATCTGCGGAAGAAAGACGGATGCGGCCTCGGCCGAGGTGAGGCCCTTGGTCTCCAGCATGGTGAAGTGATGGAACGTGAGTCCCGTGATCAGGGCGGACGCCACGACCATCGTGCCGTTGAGCGCCCAGAACCCGCCGGTGCGGAGCGCTTCACCGACCGTGTGGTGCACCGTCGTCGGGGCTGCGGCATCCGAGTCGCCACGCTGGCCGTCGGGAACCTGGCCGATCGTCTCGGGTCGGTCCACCATGAAGAGCCACGTGGCCGGAACGACGAGCATGAAGACGGTCGCGCCGGCGATGACCCAGGCCGTGCGCCATCCCACTGCGTCGATGGTGGAGGTGAGGAGGAAGGGACCGCTCGCCATCAGCCCGGCCGACACGGTCATCGAGATCCCGTAGGCGAGCCCGCGTCGGCGGTCGAACCAGAGGGCGATCGCGGTCTGGCTCACGAGGCTGAGCGAGCCCTGCCCGAGCATGCGGATGCCGACGAACCCCACCGCGAGCATGGCGATGTTGCGCACCTGGCTCATGGCCATCACCACTGCAGCGAAGAACGTGGCGATCACCAGCATCGTGTGACGTACGCCGCGACGGTCGATCCACCGACCGATGCTGGCCATCGCGAGGCTGCCGGTCAGCGTGCCGACGAGGTACGCCGTGGACACGGACGTGTCCGTCAGCCCGAGGTCGTCGACGAAGTGCTCGACGAACGCCGAGACGCCGATCGTTTGACCGGGCGTCGTGAGGGTGATCGTCAGCGTGCAGAAGACGAGGATCCACCAGCCCCGAAACCGATTCGAGTGGGCGGGTGGTTCACCCACGAATGTGGAGGCTGACGCTCCCCAGCGGACCGGCGTCGTTGACGATGTGCTGGTCGGCCTCGGATGGCACGATCCCGGTGCACGAACCGGTGCTGACGATCGATCCTGCTGGCAGGCCCTGGCCCCGTGCGAGCAGGTGGTTGCAGAGCCAGGCCAGCGACACGAAGGGATCGCCCAGCACCTCCGCGCCCGTTCCGCTCGTGACCTCGTTGTCGTCCACCACGAGCCGGAGCTCCGCGGCCGAGAGGTCGCCCGCCTTCTCGGGGGTGATGCCGTCACCGAGCACGAGGGCGGCGTGCGCGCTGCCGTCGGCGACGAGCAGGCCGGGCGCGACCCCGAAGTTGGCCACGTATCGGGTCTCGACGAGCTCGAGCGCAGGGTGAACGGTCGCCACCAGACCTCGGGCCTGGTTGACGTCGATCCGCGCGGATCCAGGTGTCAGATCGGTCTTGGTCCGCATCGCGAACTCGCACTCGATGCCGGGCCGATGGACGAAGGTCTCCGCCTCGACCGACCCCCCGTCCACCAACAGCGTGCGTTCGTGCACTCGTCCGGCGATCGGCGCCTTCACCCCGAGCCGTTCCTGCACGACCTCGCTCGTCGCGCCGACCTTCCAGCCCACCACCGGGCTCTCGAGCAGGTCTGTGAGCTGGTCCTGCACGTCGTAGGCTTCGCCCGCCGACCCCGGAATCTCGACCTCACCGTCGGGAACGGCCTCGGTCACGAGTCGGGCGTGGGCGAGGGTAACGGCAAGAGGCGGTGGCACGGGGCCGACGCTACCCGTCTCGCTTCGAGCCGCGTCGCAGCCGGTCGATCTCGCGGCGGTCCCTCTTGGTGGGTCGCCCGGTCCCGCGTTCGCGTCGCGCCACGACGGGGGAGTCGACGGCCTGGGTGGGTCCTCGACGCGGTTCGTCCGGGGGTGAGTGGTCGACGTAGGCCTCTGCAGCTTTCGGCGCGCCCACCCGCTTCTCCACCAGTTGGACGACCTCGAGGTCCCGTACCGAACCGTGCGCCCTGGCCCGAACGCGATCGCCCGCTGCGATCCTGGTCGCCGGTTTGGCCGGCTCGCCGTTCACCCGCACCTTTCCGGTCGTGCACGCCTCGTTGGCTGCGGTGCGCGTCTTGAAGACGCGGACCGCCCAGAGCCACTTGTCCACCCGGACGCGATCTGCCGCGCTCACAACGGGGTCTCGAGCGTGTTCAGACGTTCGATCTCGGCCGCCGTCTTGTCTGGCCGGTGCGCCTTCACCCGGGCGAACCGCAGGGCCAGTCCCCCCGGATAGCGGGTCGAGCGCTGCACGCCGTCGAGCGCGATCTCCACCACCAACTCGGGGCGCACCCAGACGGTGTGGCCCTCGGTGGCCACCTCCAGGGCCTTCAGGTGTTGGGTCTGCCAGCGCAGCATCTCGTCGGTCAGGCCCTTGAAGGTCTTGCCCACCATCACCTCTTCGTGACCGGCTGCCAGCGCGTCGTCGAAGAACCACGCGCTGAGGTCGAGGTGCTGCCGGTCGGGGGCCTCGCGGCCGAAGCTGCTCATCGTGTCCTGAAAGGCCTCGGTGTCGTCTCCTTCGGGCACATGCCCGCCGAGACATCGCGCACCAGCATCGGGGTTCAGCCCACCTGTGGAGCGATGTCGGCCATGAAGGTGCGCAGCGCTTCGAGGCGGCCTGGGATTCCGCCCCGCGCGACGGGATCGATCAGCACGTGGCCGATGCCGACCTCCTGCATCGAGCCGATGGTGTCGATC
>CAYUBX010000331.1:0-4650 GCA_964443165.1 uncultured Acidimicrobiales bacterium | reverse complement strand
ACGATATGGTCACCCACCAGTCGCGGTCGATGGTCATGCCCTACGCCGCTTTCGGAGACAACCTCTACAACACGTTCCTCCTGCTGCACGTCCTCACCGCGATGGCAGCATTTGCACCTGCGTTCGTTCACCCGTTCCTCACGACCCAGTCCAAGGCGATGCAGTCCGAGCGTGGCGTGCTGATGAGCTTCATCGTGGCCAACGGTCGCCGTGTGTACGCCCCTGCGCTCGTGGCGACCGGCATCCTCGGGTTCGGCGTCGCCGGGTTGTCCAAGTCCCCGGGCACGGACGAACTCGTCTGGCAGATGAGCCAGGGTTGGCTGATCACGGCGTTCATCGTGTGGATCGCTATGAACGGCGTGCTCCACGCGATCATCTTCCCGGCCGAGAAGGCCATCGCGGCGGGCGATGACTCCGCGGAGAAGCGGCTGGACCTCGGTGGAGGGATGATCTCGATCCTGCTGGTGGTGCAGCTCTACCTGATGATCTTCAAGCCCGGGCTGTAGCCGGCCCCGAGTTCATCACGCCCATCGCCGAGTGCCAGCGCGCCGCTTCTGGCGCACCTCCACTCGGCGGGGAGCCGCCTCACCCAGTCGGTGCAGCGGCCTTCTCGAAGAAGGCCAACGCAACCGCGGTGTGGACGTCGACACCGATCGCCATGGCGGGTTCGTGCAGGATCATGCGATTGGAGTGGCATGCAGCTGCGGTTGCGAAATCTTGTTCCGGCGGGCAGACACCCATGAACGCCATCGAGCCGGGCACGTTCTGGAGCACATAGCTGAAGTCCTCGGCGCCCATCACCGGTGCCGGCGCCTCGATATACGCGTCGACCGAGTCGATGCCGCCCATGACATCTGCCGCGAACTCAGCGAAGCCAGGATCGTTGATCGTGACTGGATAGCCCGCGTCGATCTCGACTCTGGCGGTGGCCCCATGTGCGGCGGCGATGCCCTCGGCGACCGTCTGGATCCCGGTCATGGCGTTCGATCGCGACGCTTCACTGACCGCGCGGAGGGTGCCTTCCATCTCAGCGGTCTCGGGGATGACATTCGACGTCGTCCCGGATTCGATCCTCGCGACGGTGATGACAGCTGGGTCGAACGCGTCGATCGTCCTCGTGATCATCGTCTGGAGACCGAGAACGATCTCGGCGGCGACGGGGATCGGGTCGACCGCGTTGTGTGGCATGGACGCGTGCCCGCCCTTGCCCTCCACGGTGATGGTGAAGGTGTCGGCGGACGCGAGCATCGCTCCGCCGCGGGAGGCCACCCAGCCGGTGGGGAGGTTGGGCGTGATGTGCAGGGCGAACGCTGCGTCCACTCCGTCGAGGACGCCCTCGTCGATCATCACGGATGCGCCGGCGTGGCCTTCTTCGCCGGGCTGGAACATGAATCGGACGGTGCCGGAGAACTCGTCGTGTCGGGCCGCGAGCTCATGCGCCGCCCCCACCAGCATCGAGGTGTGCGCGTCGTGACCGCACGCGTGCATCCGACCGTCGATCGAGCTGGCGAAGTCGAGGCCCGTGTCCTCGCTCATCGGGAGGGCATCCATATCGCCGCGCAGGAGGATGGTGGGGCCGTCCCCGGTGGAGAGATCCGCCACGACGGAGGTGGTGGCGTCTCCGGTGCGGATCTCGAGCCCCTCGATGCCCCTCAGGCGTTCGAGGACGGCTGCCTGGGTCCGGGGGAGTTCGAGGCCCAGCTCGGGGTGGTGATGGAGTTCTCGACGCAGGTCCACCATGAGGTCGAGAAGATCCGTGTGCGCGACCTGCTTCGTCATGGGAGCGACGGTACCCTGCACCCGGTGTCCGGGCATCAGGTCGACGACTGCGAGCTCTGCGAGGCTGCCCGCTTCACGCACTGGTACCACGAGGACGACGTGTGCTGGGTGGCCGACTGCGAGGCCTGCTCGACCCCGATGGTGGTGTGGAAGAGTCACGGCACCGAGCCCTCAGAGGCCGAGATCGAGCACATGATGGCCCGTCTGACCGAGGCGGGAGACGAGCGCTTCGGGCGGGGCAACGCGTCGATCGACCGCACCATGCGGCAGATCCCCGAACACTTCCACGCCCACGTACGCGATCGCGACTGGATGACCCGTCGCTGGTCGGAGATCCCCACCAAGTACAGCGGCGTCGGCGGCGAGCGGCAGTTCATTCGATGACCTCACGCCTGGCGGTTCTCCGACGGTGCCTCGGGACGGTGGCGGCCGGCTGTCTGGTGTGGGGTCTCGCCTCGTGTGGTGGCGACGGCGGTGCCCTTCCTCCACTTGACGAGGACTACCCGCCCGAGATGCTCCGGCTCGGCGGGGAGGTCTACGACGACACCTGCTCCCAGTGCCACGGCCGCAACGGCAAGGGCAATGTCGGCCCCTCGCTGGTGGGCATCGGCGATCGCATGACCTTCGACGAGCACGTGGCCATCATCGAGGACGGCAAGGGTCAGATGCCTGCGATGAGTGGCACCCTCACCCAGGAAGAGATCGACGCAGTCGCGGCTTTCGAACGCATCACGTTCCGATAGGGCCGGGTGGGGGAGAGCGACAGGTCGCTCGCTAGTCTCGGCTCATGGTTGCCACAGGAGATCGGGCCCCGGCGTTCACTCTCGTCGATCAGCACGGCGACAAACGGCGGCTGACCGACTACAAGGGCCAGCGGGTGCTGGTGTTCTTCTACCCGAAGGCCAACACCGGCGGCTGCACGACCCAGGCGTGTGGCCTGCGCGACGTGCGCGACCAGATCGGGGATGTGCAGATTCTCGGTATCAGCCCCGACGCTCCCGCCGCGCAGCTGAAGTGGGACGAGAAGCACGGATTCGGGTATCCGCTCCTGAGCGATCCCGACCATGTGGTGGCGTCCAAGTACGGCGCCTGGGGACCAAAGAAGCTCTACGGCCGGGAGTACGAGGGTGTGATCCGCTCGGCGTTCCTCATCTCGCCCACCGGCAAGATCGAACAGGCCTGGCCGAAGATCTCGCCGAAGGCGACGCCGGAGAAGCTCCTCGCGGCTCTGGAGGGTTGACATGTCGATCGAGCTGCCTGATCCCACGGATCTGATCGCGCACCGGTCTCCGTTTCTCTTCATCAGCCGCGTCGTCGAACTGGAGCCCGGCGTGTCCTGCACGGCGGAATGGCATCTCACCGGGGACGAAGACTTCTTCCGCGGCCACTTTCCGGGTCGTCCGACGCTTCCGGGCGTGCTGATGGTCGAGGCGCTGGCCCAGACCGCAGGAGTCGCCGCGCTCAGCGCGGAGGGGTTCGAGGGCAAGCTGCCCCTGTTCGGAGGGATCGACAAGGCGCGTTTCCGTCGCCAGGTCGTGCCGGGTGACGTCTTGCGGCTCGAGGCGACCCTCGGCCGGATGAGCGCTCGGGCGGGCAAGGGTTCGGGCGTCGCGACCGTCGATGGAGACGTCGCGTGCTCCGCCGACATGATGTTCGTGATCATCGACGCAGACCAGGTGTGATCACCGGCCATCGTCGCGACAGCCTCGTCCTCGGCGCGGCGGTCGGAATCTTCGGCGTCACGTTCGGCGTCCTGGCGACGACGACCGGCCTGACCGTCGCCCAGGCGTGCGCGATGTCGCTGTTGGTGTTCACGGGTGCGTCGCAGTTCGCTGCGGTGGGCGTCGTCGGCGCGGGTGGGGCTGCGGCGTCAGCGGTCGGGACTGCGCTGCTCCTCGCTGCTCGGAACGGCGCCTACGCACTGACGATCGGGCGGCTGCTCCCGCGACGCCTGGCGGGGCGCTTGCTCGCAGCCCAGATCGTGATCGACGAGTCGACCGCCATGGCCCTCGCTCAGAGCGACGAGAAGGAATCCCGTGAGGCGTTCTACATCACGGGGCTCACCATCTACGCGTTCTGGAATCTTGGCACGCTGCTGGGCGCGCTGACCGGAGAGGCGATCGGTGATCCTCGTGCGTGGGGCCTCGACGCAGCGTTCCCTGCGGGCTTCATCACCTTCGTGTTGCCGCATGTACAGAAGCGCCCGGGCCTCGTCGCGGCGCTCGTGGGAGGTGCCGTGGCAGTGGTCGCGGTGCCGCTGACGCCTGCGGGAGCGCCGGTGCTCCTGGCCCTGGCTGGTTCGGTGGCCGGCTGGGTGGTGCTCCGCCATCAGCCGGAGACGGGACCGTGAGCTGGACGACGGTGCTCGTCATCGCGGCGGGGGCATATGCATTCAAAGCTCTGGGGTCCGTCCTCGGGCGCCGGCTGACCGACAGCGCCGGTGCGCAGCGGGTGCTGATGCTGCTTCCACCGGCACTGCTGAGCGCTCTGGTGCTCGTCGGAACCTTCGACGGTGGGGAGCGCCTGGTGCTCGATGCGCGGGTGATCGGCGTCGGAGTGGGCGCGATTGCCGCGTGGAGGAAAGCGCCCTTCGCGATCGTCGTGGTGCTGGCGGCGGCGGTGACCGCTGGGGCGAGGGCTCTCGCCTGAATCAGCTGGCGGGGCCGACCACCAGGCAGCCGTTGTGTCCACCGAACCCGAAGCTGTTGGAGAGCGACGGACCGGGCTCCCACTTCGCAGCCTCACCGATGACCAGATTGATGTCCGGGAGTTCGGGGTCGGGCGTGGTGTAGCCCGCCGTGGGAGGCACCTGACGGTGCTTCATCGCGAGCAGGATGGCTGTCGCCTCGAGCGCTCCGGCTGCGCCCAGCC
>CAYUBX010000330.1:0-4672 GCA_964443165.1 uncultured Acidimicrobiales bacterium | reverse complement strand
GCCCATCTTCGAGGAGGAGTTCTTCGTCGGGGCGATGTACGACGCCCACGAGGGCCACGTGGACCCATCGGGCGTGACCCACGCCTACGCCAAGGCCGCTCGCCAGAACGGGGCAGAGGTGTACCGCAACACCTGGGTCCGACACATCACCCGGGCCGCGGATGGCTCCGGTGGCTGGGACATTCACACGATCCGCACCGAGACCGGCGAGGAGCTGGAGACGATTCGCTGCGACCACGTCGTGAACGCGGGCGGGCTCTGGGCGCGCGCGGTCGGCCGCATGGTCGGACTCGAGCTTCCCCTGCTAGCGATGGAGCACCAGTACATCCTCACCGAAGACATCCCCGCCGTCGCCGAGTTCAACGAGCACACCGGCCACCAGATGCTGCACGCGATCGACTTCGGGGGTGAGATCTACATGCGCCAGGAAGCCGGCGGGCTGCTCCTCGGCACCTACGAGTACAACGGCCGCCCCTGGTCACCGGACGAAACCTCGTGGGACTTCGGGATGCGGCTGCTCACACCTGACCTCGAGCACATCGCAGGCAACCTCGAGGTCGGGTTCGCTCACTTCCCGATCTTCGCGGAGGCCGGGATCCGCCAAGTCGTGAACGGGCCGTTCACCTTCGCCGCCGACGGCAATCCGCTCCTCGGACCCGTCCGCGGGCTTCCCGGCTACTGGTCGGCCTGTGCGGTGATGGCGGGACTCAGCCAGGGAGGGGGCGTGGGCCTGGCGCTCGCCAACTGGATGACCGAGGGCGACCCGGGATTCGACATCTGGGGGATGGACATCAGCCGGTTCGGCGACTTCAGCACGATGGCCTACACCAACACCAAGGTGCGGGAGAACTACGGCCGTCGCTTCCGGATCCAGTACCCCAACGAGTTCCTGCCCGCCGCACGCGGCCTCCAGACGAGCCCGATCCACGATCGTCTCGTCGACGCGAACGCCGTGTGGGGAAACTTGTACGGGCTCGAGTCGGCGCAGTGGTATCAGGCTGATGGCGAAGAGCCCGTCGAGGAACTCACCTGGTACCGCAGCAACGCCTGGGATCAGGTGCGGGCCGAGACCGAGGCCGTGAGGACCGGGGTGGGGCTGATCGACACAACCGCCTTCGCCAAGTTCGAGTTCGAAGGGAGGGGCGCCAGGGACTTCCTGGGCCGCATCCTCGCGGGTCGCATCCCCAGGCCCGGCCGGATGGCCCTCACGCCAATGACCAACCACAACGGCAAGCTGATCGGCGACCTCACCGTTGCGTGCCTCGGCCCCACCGCCGGCGCGCCAGAAGGGCCGGCCTCGACGGAGACCGGCGGCGCGACGGCGAACACCGACCACGCCGAGCGGTTCTTCATGTTCGGATCCGGCATCGCGGAGCGCTACTACGAGCGGTACTTCGACCAGCAGATCGACGCCTGGACATCGGATGGCGGCGCGAGCGTTCGCTACCGCACCTGTGGGTATGAGCTGGCCGGATCGTCGATCGCTGGGCCCCGCAGCCGCGAGCTCCTCGAACGGCTCACCCACGAGGACGTGTCGGCCGACGCATACCGCTTCATGGACTTTCGCCGGCTCGACGTTGGCATGGTCCCCACGCTGTCGGGCCGCGTGACCTTCACCGGAGACCTCGGGTACGAGTTCTGGGTCCCCGCGAGCTACCAGCGCCACCTCTTCGACCTGCTGATGACGGAGGGCGCAGACCTCGGGATCCGGCTGTTCGGTTCCGCAGCGCTGGGGTCGCTCGCGCTGGAGAAGAGCTTCGGCTCCTGGGCCCGCGAGTACCGGCCCATCTACGACCCCTTCGAGGCCGGCCTCGAACGATTCGTGCAGATGGGGCGCGACTTCGTCGGGCGCGACGCTCTCCTCGACATCGCAGAGAACGGCCCAGCTCGGCGACTCTGCACGTGGGTCGTGGATGTGCCCGAGGGGCCCGAGGCCGCCGACGTCATGGGCGACGAACCCGTGTGGCTCGACGGCGAGGTCGTCGGCTGGGTCACCTCCGGCGGCTACGCGCACATGTCGAACGCCTCGATCGCCCTCGGATACGTCCCTGTCGAACATGCCAGCCGCGTCGACGGGTGGCAGATCGAGATCCTCGGTGTGATGCGCTCCGCGACGCTCCAACGCGAGCCGATCTGGGATCCCGCGGGCGCCCAGATGCGGAGTTGACCGTGGAGCGACGTCCATCGAAGATCGGTATCAGTCTCGATGAGGCAGTGGCTCGGCACGAGGCCAGCAACGCCATTCACCGCGTCGGCGACGGAACCTCCGAGGTGATCGCAGCCGGAGCCGAGAACCACCACCTCAACATCGGTCCAGGTGAGCCGTGTCTGTCCGAATGGGCGGCCGCCGGACTGCAGCTTCCCGATCTCCCGGCCATGCGCCAATACCGGCTCGAGCGCACCGTCGCTCAGCTACGGGCGATGGACTACGGCGGTGCGGTCCTCATGGATCCCATGAACATCCGCTACGTCACCGACACCACCAACATGCAGCTGTGGGTGATGCACAACGGGGCGCGCTACTGCTACGTCTCCGCCGACGGCTACGTGATCGTGTGGGACTACGTCAACACGGAGTTCTTCAGCGGACACAGCCACGTGGTCGACGAGGTCCGTCCCGCCACGGGTGCCACGTACTTCCTCGCGGGTCCGCGGTACCGGGAGATCGGCCGGCGGTTTGCAGCAGAGATCGCCGACGTCGTCTCCGAGCATCAGCGGGGGAATCGCCGCCTCGCCGTCGATCAGTGTCACCAGGTCGGCCTGGAGGTCTTGGCCGAGGCTGGGATCGAGGTCGGCTACGGGATGGAAGTGATGGAGCTGGCCCGGGTCGTCAAGGGTCCCGACGAGCTCGCGGCCATGCGCTGTGCCATTCACTCGTGCGAGACGACCATGAACGAGATACGTGAGGCGCTCGCTCCCGGCATGACCGAGCGCGAGGTGTGGGCCCTCCTGCACGCGGGCAACATCCGGCGGGCCGGCGAATGGATCGAGACCCAGATCCTGGCATCCGGGCCGCGCACCAACCCGTGGATGCAGGAGGCGTCGAGTCGGATGATCGAAGACGGGGACATCGTCGCCTACGACACCGATCTTGTGGGGCCCTACGGCATGATGTGCGACGTCTCACGCTCGATGGCCGCAGGCGATCGAGCCCCTGACGCCCATGCGGTGTCGCTGCACTCGATGGCCAAGGACGTACTCGCCCACAACACCGAGCTCCTGACGCCCGGCCGAACGCTGCGCGAGCTCACCTTCGACGCCTTGCTGCCGGATCCCGACCGCTACCGCCACTACTCCTGCCAGTTCCACGGTGTTGGACAGTGCGACGAATATCCCGAGGTGTATATGCCCATGGTCTGGGACGACTGGGGCTACGACGCCGTCCTCGAACCGAACATGGTCCTCACCGTCGAGTCCTTCATCGGTGGCCGTCATGGCGGGGAGGGCATCAAGCTCGAGAACCAGGTCCTGGTCACCGATGGTGCGCCCGAGCTGCTGAGCACCTCCAGCCTGGAGCTGCGGCTCTGAGGTCGCCCGGGCCGCGCGTCAGCCGAGCGGTTCGATCACGTGCTCCGCGAACAGATCGAGGCTGCGACGCACCTCATCGCCCCACAGGTCGCCCCAGCTCAGGCACACCATGTGGTGATCGGTCGCGACCTCCTCGGCCAGCCGTTCGAAATGCGCCGCAACCGTGTGTGGCGACCCGACGATGACGGACTCCGTCGAGAGGCCCATGTCGAAGTCGCCCTTGAAGCTGGGGACGTGCGGCGGCCACACGTCGTAGCGTCGGAACAGCTTGGTGAGGTTGGCATCGAGCGTGGCCCACGCCGCTCGCGCCCTCGCCATCGCTTCCGCGTCGGTGGGCGCGATGTGCACCCGGCGCAGCGCCGAGACGGTCGTGGGCTGCTCGGGTGCGATGCCCGGTTGCTCGCAGGAGCGGTACCGCTCGACGGAGTCAGCAGCCACGGCGATTGGTCCGGCCGCAATCGTGTTCACGCCCATCTCGGCCGCCGTGTCGAGGGTGCCTGGACGCCAGAGCGGTGGGTGCGGTGTCTGGAACGGGCCCACCTCGAGGGGCGCATCCTCGTAGCTCCAGAACTCGCCCACGTGGGTGAAGAGGGTGCCGTCCCCCTCTGCTGCGTGCTGCCGCATGGCGCCGAGGACGATCGCCAGGCACTCCGTGGTGCGCGCCTCGATCTCGGATCGATCGATCCGCCACAGCATGTGCTCGGGCGGGCTCACTCCCTTCCCGAAACCGAACTCGATCCGGCCCTTCGACAGGTGGTCGAGCATGCAGAGCTCTTCGTAGAGCCGCATCGGTTCGTAGAACGGCAGCAGATGCACGAGGGACCCGATCCGGAGAGTGCTCGTCCGCTGGGTCAGCGCCGCCAGGTAGAGGTTGATGCTCGGGGCGGCATCGAGCGGGACGTGGTGGTGCTCGCTCTTGTGGTAGCTCTCGAACCCGGCGGCCTCCGCCGCCACCGCCAGCTCGAGGTGATCGTCGAGGACGCGGTGGAGTGGCACGCCACCGGGCTGCTCCACCTGGTCGAAGAGTCCGAACCGCGTGGGCGCACTCACTCGTCGAGCTCCGGCAGAGCGACGGGGATGGCGCTCGCGCTCACCCCCGCCAGTCCACCGACCACGACGACCGATTCGCCGCTGACATAGCGCG
>CAYUBX010000329.1:0-4691 GCA_964443165.1 uncultured Acidimicrobiales bacterium | reverse complement strand
ACTCGTTGCACCCGGTAGTCACCGGTGGGACGACCCTGATCGGGTCCCCACCGAGAACGAGATCGTCGCCTGCGAGCTGAGCGCCGGTTCGGCCTTGTTCTTCCGAGGCGACACTCTGCACGCCGGTGGTGCCAACGTGACAGCGGATCAACGGCGGCGAGCGCTCTCGACAGGCATCTGCGCGGGGTGGCTCCGCCCGGTCGAGAACAGCTACACCAACGTCCCGGTCGACCAGGCTGCCAAGCTTCCGCAGCGGGCTCGGGAGCTGTTGGGTTACGCCTTCTACGACGCCTCGTCGATCGGCGGCGGATACCTCGGCTACCACGACATGGGCGATCCACGGAAGCTCTTCGAGGATTAGGCGCGGATCGGCGCGGTGCCTCGTATGCGGGACCAGCCGACGGCGAGCAGCAGAAGGCTGGCAGCGGAGGTCGTGTACCAGACGCCCGCGGCGCCGCCCGATTCGTAGAGCGCGGCGGCGGGGTAGGCCCATGCTGCCGCGCCCGCCACCTCCGCGGCGCCCATCAGGCCGAGTGCTGCTGCCTGCCGATCTTCCGTCACGGCACGCGAGACCGCGACCTGGCCGCCGATGAATCCATAGCCATCTGCAAAACCGACGAGCACCATGACCCCGATGAGTGGCCAGAGTCCAGGTATGAAGCCGTAGAGCGCGGTGAAGGCAGCAGAGACGGCCATGCCGATTGCGGCGACCGTCGCGCCGCTGGTCCGGTCGGCGATGCGCCCAGCGTGAGTGCTCACCACGACGATCGGGATGGAGAAGAGCGTGAACGCCGCTCCTGTCTCCAGCGCGCCGCCGCCTCGATCCTTGAACATCAGCGGGATCACCGACTCGAACGCCCCGATCAGGACGAAGTAGCCGAAGATCAGGATGAGGGCGCCCTGCAGGCGCCGGATCCGAAGCAGGCCCATCGCGTTGATGGTTCGCCGGGTCTTTCGGCCCGTGTCGGCAGGGAGGCGTACGACGAAGGGAACGAAGGCGAGCACGGCGAGGCCGAACACGGCGAAGGGGAGCCGCAGGCCGCCGACCTCCACCAGCAGCGCAGCGACGACGGGTCCACCGGTGAAACCGCCGACCTCACCGATCACCAGGCGACCGAGGTTCTCACCGGCACGTGGCGGGTCGAGGACCGTCACGGCCCGCCGAATCCCCGGCATGAGCATCCCGCCGGCAAATCCCAGGACGGCCCGTGCAAACACCCAGGCGCCGAGCCCCTCGGCGATCACCATCAAGCCCAGGCCCACGGCACTGAGGAGCGTCCCGGCGATCGCCATCTGCCGGCCGAACCCGCGATCGGCGAGCGGTGACAACGCGATCTGGGCGACGAACGACGCGAGAAAGCCGGCCGTGACGATGATGCCGATCTCGGAGTCGGACAGTCCGAGCTCGTCGCGGAGCTCACCCAACACGGCGATGATTCCGCCGATGGCCCCCATCGTGACGGCCATGACGACCTGGTACGGAATCATCCGTCGTCGATTGGTTCTGCTGCGCACTGCGTCTGTCGAGTCGCCGGAGGTTCCCGCCGTCACACGTCGTCCAAAGAGGCCAGCGTTGACCCCGTCGCCATGAGCTCGAGAATCGTTCCGAACGGGTCGCGGCAATACACGGCCGAAGCGCCGTCGGCGTCGATGTCGAGCGGCTCTCCCATGGTCGACCCGCCGAGTTCGACCACTCGTGCGAGGGCGGCGCGTACATCGTCGACCTCGATGGCGAGATGACGAAGCCCTCGCTCGTGTGCGCCACGCTCGGCGGGGTCATCGCCGATCCGATCGGGCGCGAGATATGTCCACAACTCGAGATAGGACCCAGAGCCGCGGAGCATGACGCCGTCCGCCGCCGAGCCGGTGAGCCCCACCGCGGAGTCCTCCGCCGGCGCTGGAGCGCGCCATCGGTCGCGCTCGATGACTTCCATGTCGAGCAGAGCTCTGTAGAACGTCACCGCAGCGTCGAGGTCGTCGACCACGAGACCTGCGTGATGGATGCCTCGGATCACGCGGCGAGACGCTCGCGTATCTGCACGAGGTTGCCGCTGGGCTCACGGAGGTAGCCCGTCTTGCAGTCGATCCGCTCGTCGAAGGACGGAGCCTGGACTTCCTCGAACCCGGCGGCCATCGCATCAGTCCACGCCTGCATCACATCGGACGCCTGGTAGAGGATGGTCGAGATGCACGGGCCATGCCGCTCGACGAGAGCGTGCTCGGCGTCGTGTGCGGGGGTGGCCAGGACCGTCACGCACTGCCGATCGTCGTAGGTGTGGTCTGCGAGGTACACGAGCCCGTCGTTGCCGGAGCGCGCGTCGAGGATGATGCGCTGACCCAAGACGTCGGTGTACCAGTCCACCTGAGAGTCGAGGTCCCGGCACAGCTGAACGTGGCCGAGGGTCTGGAGACCGACGTGGCCAACCGGGTGGAACTCCACGTCAGGCGTCTTGAACTCGCCCACGTATTCCATGATCTCGACCCACCGTCCCTCGAGGTCGATCGCCACGAACCCGTTGTACGTGCCGCCGAACTCCTCGTACGGCATCGCCACAGTCGCTCCGGCGGCTTCAAGATGATCGACGGTGTCGCGGGCGTTCGGGACGATCCAGCAGATGTGGTTGATGCCCGATCCGTGGTCAGCGAACCACTGCCGTTCGTACTCGAACTGGTACGGCCCGGTTTCGAGCTGCATCTGGAATGGGCCGCCACAGGCGAGAAACGTGTAGTCCACACCGCCTTCGCCGGTGTGGTGCATGTCGGCGTATCCCTCCCAGTAGTACGCCGGGATGCCGTGGTACCAGCGAAGCCACGTCCACATCGCGTCTCGTGGGTTCTTCTCGTAGATGCACGCGTGATGGAGCTGGTAGGTGGGAGTTGACATGGCGTCCTCTGAGAGCGTGTTGACCGAATATGGGTCACCACCCATAATAATCGCATGCCCCGGGTGAGCGAAGCCACCAAGGTCGAGCACCGCGAGCGGCTCCTCGCGGCGGCCGCAGATGCGTTCGCGGAGAACGGCCTGCACGGCGCGCGCATCGACGACATCTCGCTCGGGGCCGGGTTGGCCAAGGGAACGGTCTACAACTACTTCTCGTCGAAAGAGCACCTCTTCCGAGAGGTGATCGCGGCGTGGTCGGCTGAGGTCGCGGCCGCTCGGGAGCTGGTCGACGACCATGCGCACGTACGAGACCAGCTCACGGCGCTCGTCGAGGCGGACATGGCGGTGATGAAGGGTCTCGAGCCGTTCGCTCGCGCCGCGTTCCGTGAGGTACTCCTGGCCAACAGCGGTGATGCTGCAGACCTGATGCCATCAACTGACCTCCTCGACGAAGAGGTCCGCGCCGTGCTTGCACGCGGCCTGAGCCGGGGCGAGCTTCGGTCGGACCGAACTGTCGACGAGTTGACCCAACTCTTCGCCGCAGCTGTCAACGGTCTTCTCATCGAGCGATGGCTGCCGGGACGGAGTCTCGGCCTCGACGACATCGCCCGGCTCGCGGTCGATCACTTTCTCGATGGGGCGGGCGCCTGATCCCAACGATCCGAGGTCACGCACTGTCGCTCGGCGCCGCCCCCACACTCACGGAAGCAGGAACGGACACATGGACATCGACAAGCTCGAACGGCTCAGAGCTCGCTTCGGTTCGGACACCGACGAGATCGAGGACCCAGCGTTCAAAACGGCCTACGGCCAACTGTTCTCCGACGACGGGCGCCGCGCGAAGCCATGGGAGGGGGCAGCGACGTTTCTCGACCTCCCGCTCCTCGCGGACGGCCCGGACGACCCAGCGTTCGCCGATCTGGATGTCGCAGTGATCGGGGTCCCGATGGACCTCGGCGTGACCAACCGTCCTGGAGCGCGATTCGGGCCTCGTGCCATCCGACAGGTGGAGAGAGTTGGCCCCTTCCATCACAGCCACCGGATCGTTCCCAAGGCGCTGGTGAATGCCGCCGACGCTGGAGACGTTCCGATGCAGAGCCGGTACAGCCTGGAGCAGTGTCACACCGACATCAGGACGTACTTCGAGCGGGTTCGAGATGCTGGTGTGGCGCCGCTCTCCGTTGGCGGCGATCACTCGATCACCCAGTCGATCATGGCCGCTCTTGGAGCCGACGAGCCGCTGGGGATGATTCACATCGACGCCCACTGCGACACCGCGCCGCCACTTGAGGGCTCCAAGTTCCAGCACGGCGGACCGTTCCGTCAGGCGGTGCTCGAAGGCGTACTCGACCCGGATCGCTGTATCCAGATCGGAATCCGAGGGACGGCAGAGTTTCTGTGGGAGTTCTCCTACGCCAGCGGTATGACCGTCGTGCACGCCGAGGAACTTCTGGGTGACGGCCTCTCCCGAACGATCGAGACGATGAAGACGGTCGTCGCCGACGGACCCACGTACATCACCTTCGACGTCGACGGCCTCGACCCGGTGTTCGCTCCGGGAACCGGGACACCTGAGATCGGCGGTCTCGCGACCCGGGAGGCCGCCGAGATCATTCGAGCGGCATCTGGTCTCAACCTCGTCGGCGGTGATGTCGTCGAGGTCGCGCCCGAATACGACACGACGACCAACACAGCGCAGGCGGGCGCCTCGATGTTGTTCGAGATCTTCACGGTCCTTGCGATGAGCTTGGCGGTGCGTCGCGGCTCACCGGACGGGTGAAGGATCAAACCTGACGGCCCTGTGGCGTCA
>CAYUBX010000328.1:0-4709 GCA_964443165.1 uncultured Acidimicrobiales bacterium | reverse complement strand
ATCGGCACTGCCTCGGGAAACTGACGGTCGTCAAAGTAGTGATCGGCGATGGCGACGCCCCCGTCATCCGCGAACGACAGATGAGGGTTCTCGATGATGAGCTCGTTGATAATATCGATGCCGGTGTCGGGAGAGCGAAACGACAACCCGAGCATCGTCGTCGTCTTGCGTCCCTTGAGATAGTCCATCCCGATCTCGAAGACACGCTCCCGCGCCTGATCTACAAGCTGGGCGGAGGGGTAATCCGTTCCGTAGACCGGACGGAAATACTCGAGGGCCTCATCGTAGTGTCCAAGGCGGTAGAAGCACTCCGCCAGGTAGAAGTTCAGGTCCTTGACAGTCGGCGCGGCGGCACGATCCTCCAGAACGAGGAAACCGGCGAGGGCGTCAGCGTAGTAGCCGGCGTCGAAGGCCTTGCGGGACTCCACACGGACGTGCTCGTCCGAGCCCCAGGACCCATCGTCGGGTTCGAGCCAGCCGAGATCAGAGGTCCAGCGATACGGCTGCTCGGACTCCCCAGCGCTGGCAAATCGAGGCTCGATGTCCTGAGTCGGAATCTCCGACACGGCACAGCCGGGAACACCGGCGAACAGCAACCCGCACGCGGTGACCGTGGAAAGGGTTCTGAGCGGAAGGCTCACTCGGACCGATCACTCCTTGACGCGCACCGACCTCGAGGCTTCCTGATATGGAAACGACTCGCAACGCGCCGCCCTCCACGAACGACGGCCGCCTCAGAGCCAGGCGCCCCGGTATCTTAACATCCTCAGCGGTCGTTCCAACAAGGCGGTCACGCTGCCCGAGACGCAACCGTGAAGCTGACGGATCAACCTCTCCTCGAGCGACGACTCCGGCGGCGCGGCAGTGAACTCCGAGAGATCCCTCAGGACACCGACCGCTTTACCGGACAGTGCCGAGACCCGATCGGACGCCGGCGGGCGGGTCCGGTGACAGCCCCGACAGACGATTCCGCCGGCGACCGGACTGAAGAACGCCGCCCGCTGCCCCCCCGGCCACTCCTTGCCGCAAGCGACGCAGGCGTCGTTGGGAGCCAGGAAGCCCAGGACGCGCAGCGCGCGGACCTCGAAATGAAGCAGGTTCCACGCGAGCGACGTCTCCGGCGCCGCGGCGATACGCGTGAAGGTCCCGCAGGCGAGGTCGAAGAGATCCGGCGTGCGCTCCCCTGCGACGCTGACGCCACGCAGGAGCTCGATCACCTGGCTGGCCGCGACGTGTCGAGCCCAGGACTCTCGCAGGCCTCGAAAACCGTCGAGAACCTCGGAGTCGGCGATCGTGACCAGCCCCGACGCACGGCGATCCAAGAATCCGACGTCGTAGAGAACCGCGAGATCGAAGGGGCCCTGGAAGGGGCTCTTCGGACGATGCGCACCCTTGGCCATCCCCTCGAGAAGACCGACCTCTCGTGACAGAAGGGAGACGACCTGGCTCGAGTTGCTGTAGTCGACGATCGACAGGGCGATGGCCGCGGTGTTTCGCTTCACGACCTGCGAACGCCCCCCGGAGAAGTCGGTCGGGAATCCTGCCGCCGCATCATTGACCTCATTCCATACCGACCACCGCTTCGCCGTTCTTCCCGGTCGCCTCCGGCAAATGGACGTGGAGGCGCAAGACGCGACGTTCGTCCGCCCGGGTGACCTCGAAGCGCACACCGTCGACCTCGAGGTCGTCGCCGACGCCCGGGATCCTCCCCATCCGCGCAAAGAGGAAACCGCCTATCGTATCGTAATTCTCGTTCTCGGGAAGATCGAGACTGAGCTCCTCGTTGAGGTCGTCGACGTGTACCGCCGCATCTACCACGAAGATACAGTCGGAGAGGTGTGAGATGGTCGCCGTCTCTTCCTTCTCGTACTCGTCGCTGATCTCGCCGACGATCTCCTCGAGGATGTCCTCGATCGTCACGAGACCGTCGGTGCCACCATACTCGTCGAGCACGATCGCGATGTGCAGGCGGTGCGCCTTGAACTCCTGCAACAGCTCGTCGATCTTCTTGGTCCGCGGCACGCAGTACGGCTTGCGCACCAGCGAGTCGAGGACGATGTCCTCCTTGCGATACAGGTGCCGCAGCAGGTCCTTGACGTACAGGACGCCCGTGACGTTGTCCTTGCGCTCGAGATACACCGGTATGCGCGAGTGCCCGCACGCGATCGCCGTGTCGAGGTTCTGCTGCAACGGATCGTCGAGGTCGAGACAGACCATCTCCGTTCGCGGCGTCATCACCTCGGAAACCTCGACGTCGCCGAAGGAGATGATCGACTCGATCATGTCGATATCCTGCGAGTCGAGCACGCCTTCACGGCCGCCTTCTTCGGCCGCCGAGAGGATCTCCTCCTCGACGATGTCCGCGTGACTGCGCGGCGCGTTGCCGCCCCGAAAGACCACGGCGTACCGCCACAGGCGACGTGCGACCCAACGCGCAGGAGCCAACAACCTCCACAGCTGCTCGATGACGCCGAGAAATCGGCGCAACCACGCCTCGGGCCATATGTCGCCGATGAGCGCGGGCACGACCCCGAGCACGATCGTCACCACGAGGCCGATCTCGACGGCGAGCAGCCCGGCGACGAAGGCGGCCGCTGTCGGCCCGATCTCGCTCAGCCGGCGCGCGCCCTCATCCTGCTCGGCGAGATACTGGTCCAGCCACAGAAGGCGACCGGTCACGAGACAGAGCACCAGAAGTCCGCACAGCGTGAACTCGATGCGTTCGAGCGCAGCCTCGTAGTCGTCGTCCTTGCCGAGCGACTCCTCGAGTTGCGCGTGCTCCGCCGCCGGCACGCGCTCGAGCAGCGCGCGACGCGAGAAGCTGCGCAGCGCGCGTCGACACACCGCGACGAAGAACGCGACGAGAACGAGACCGACCGCGATGCTCAGCCAAACGGGATGATAGGACCCTGGAACGTACACGATCCTACCTCTGGAACACGGGCAGATAACCGAGCGGCATCTCGAGAATCAGAAGCGCCATCGCCGTCGCGTACACGTCGCCGAAGTGGCTCTTCCAGTGCCCGCCCTCGCGTCGAGACAACAACTGCTCGCGCATCTTCGGATACCAATCACGCCACGCTGCGCCGCCCTCCTGGAAGAGCGCCTGCGCGGCGTAGAGATTGCCGTAGTAGAAGTAATTCGAGTGGACCGCGTTGCCGGGACGTCTCCGGTTGCCCTTGCGGTCGAGTTCCCTCTGCAGGAACGCGAGCCCGCGGCGCAACTCGCGCGACTCGTAGACCCCCGCAGCGTTGAGCGTCGAGACCGCGGCTGCCGTGAGCGAGAACGTCGTCTTCCTGCTTCCCTGCGACAGCGAGTACACGACACCGCCCGTCGACGGGACCTGCGACTGCTTGATGTAACGCAGCGCATCGGCGACGCGCGAGGCGTCGACTTCGAAGCCCGTATTGCGCGCGGCTCGCAACGCCTGCAGCGCGCACACCGTCACCGACGCCTCGTCCTGGTGCTGCTCGTTGCGGTCGTAGTAGTACCATCCCCCGCGACGGCTCTGCGCGTGCTCGATGACCTTCACGCCGCGCCGCACCGCGGTCGCGACGTCTCTTTCGACCTGCGGCGGCAGGGCGCCGGAGATCTGCGTCAGAAAGAGCACGGCGTAGCAATGCCCGTGCATGCGGCTGCCGGAGTTCGTGTCGGCGTCCGGCTCGGTGATGAACGCGCGCTGTCGGCTGAGCCCCAGAATGTAGCCGACGCAACGCTCGAGGACTTGTGCGCCGGTCGCGTCACCCCGCCCGGGCTGAATGCCAGCGCCCAAGAGCGCGAGCCCCGCGCGGCTCGTCGATGCGACCGCGAACGCTCCGCCCATGCTGCCATTGCGACTGCGACTCTGCTGCGAGGCGAAGTAGTCGATCGCCTCCCGCACGACGCGTTCGGTCTCCCTCCGCTCCTCCACCTCCGCAGTTCGTACGACCGAGCCCTGCGCGCGAACGCCGGATTGCGCGCACACCGGCCGCGCGACGCTGCACGCGACGGCCAGCGCAACGATCGGCAGGGTGCATGTAGGAAGACGGGACTGCATCATCCCTCGCCGTCCGGCTCCTCGCCTCCTCCCTCCGCGCCGCCGTCTCCACCGGCCCCGTCCTCGCCGCCGCCGCCCGTCGCCTCCTCGAAGTCATCGAGAAGCTCCTGCGTCAGCTGCGACACGCTGCCCTGCCGCTGAGAGAGGCGATCGAGCGCGCGCTGCCAGACCTCGCCCGTCTCGCCTTCGCTCGCGGCCTTGAGCTCCTCGAGCGTCGCGGTCTGCCGATTGATCTCCTCCTGGAGGTTCTTCAGCATCAGCAGCTCCGCCAGAACCGAGACGAGCGCCTGCGGCCGCTGGCCCTGCCCCTGCTGCCCCTGCTGCTTCTGCGGCGGCTTCTTCTGCCGCTTGAGCACCTCGATCTGCTCCTTGATCGCCGCGATGAGCCGCTCGACGTTGGAGACGAGATCGCGCTCGAGCATCTGCGTGTACGCGTCCGTCTCGAGCTCGAGCAGCAGGTCCTTCACCTGCTGCATATCGGCCCCGATGTCCTCCAGCATGAACTTGAAGACGCGCGACCGCTCCTCTTCGAGTCGACCGACGAGTCCGACGACGCGCGCCGACAGCTCGTCCTCCTCCCCGGCGAGCTGCGTCAGCACCTTCTTGAGCCGCAACTTCTCTCGTCGGTTCTCGCGACGACTCTTGCGGCCGCTGTGGACCTCGATCGTCCGCT
>CAYUBX010000327.1:4460-4713 GCA_964443165.1 uncultured Acidimicrobiales bacterium | reverse complement strand
CATATGGCGGAAGGACCCGGGGCGGTCGTCGAGCTCGAAGTGGATGCCCCGCCGGCCGTTGTCTGGAACTACATCTCGGACATCTCGATCTCCGGGCAGTTCAGCGAGGAGAACGTGGGAGCCGAGTGGGCGGAGGGCTTCAGCGAGCCCGCACTCGGAGCGCGCTTTCGTGGCAGCAATCAGCACCCGGCGATCGGAGAGTGGCAGACCGACTGCATCGTCACGGAGTTCGAGCCGGACGTTCGGTTCGGCT
>CAYUBX010000327.1:0-4450 GCA_964443165.1 uncultured Acidimicrobiales bacterium | reverse complement strand
GGGCCGTCGGCGAGGACGAGGAGACGGCGGCGGCTCGCTGGCGATTCGAGATCGACGCCCTGCACGGACGGCGATGCCGGCTCCGACAGTCGGTGCGACTCGGTCCGGGCCCGTCGGGTCTGACGCCGGCGATCGAGGCGATGCCGGACAAGGAGCCGCGCATCATCCATCGTCGCCAGAACGAGCACATGACCAACATGCAGCGGTGCATCGAGGGCATCAAGGGACTGGCGGAGGCAGAGTACACGCGCGAGTCGTCGGGTCGGGGTCCTGGGCTGTGAGGAGTCCGGCCGCTTGAGTTCGGGCCCGCCGGTCGGCCGCTGGGCGCCCAGCCCCACGGGTGACCTTCACCTGGGCAACCTGCGCACCGCGGTGCTGGCGTGGTTGTTCGCGCGCAACGCCGATGGGCGCTTCATCTGGCGATTCGAAGATCTGGACGGCGCGGTGCGTCCGGAATTCTACGAGTCCCAGCTGCACGACATCGCCGCACTCAGCCTCGACTGGGACGGCGACGCGCTACGGCAGTCGGACCGGCTCGAGCTGTACGCGGACACCATCGCCGACCTCGAACGCCGGGGGCTCACCTACCGCTGCTGGTGCACGAGGCGCGAGATTCGCGAGGCGGCAAGCGCCCCGCACGGCCCGCTGCCCGAGGGTGCCTACCCGGGCACCTGTCGCGAACTGACGGCGCGCGACATCGCGCGCCGCGAAGCCGACGGCCGACCAGCTGCACTTCGGCTCCGAGCGACTGCCGAGATCGTGACGGTGACCGACCGGCTGTGCGGCGACTACTCCGCGGCGGTCGACGACGTTGTTCTCCGCCGTGGTGACGGGACGCCGGCCTACAACCTCGTCGTGGTCATCGACGACGCCGCCGCCGGCGTCACCGAGGTGGTCCGAGGCGACGACCTTCTGTCATCGACTCCCCGACAGGCCCACCTCGCCGGGCTGCTCGGAGTCGAGGCGCCCGGGTGGGCACACGTCCCGCTGGTGCTCAACAGCGCGGGGAAGCGGCTGGCGAAGCGCGATGGTGCGGTGACCCTGGCGGATCGCCTGGCCCTCGGCGAGACACCGCTCGAGGTTCTCAACCTGCTCCTGGGCAGCCTCGGTCTCCCTCACCTCACTGAACTGCACGACCTGCACGACCTGGCGCGGACCTTCGACCCGGCCGCACTCCCCCGCGACCCGTGGCTGTTCGAGAGTTGAGTCACATCGGTGAGTCACATCGGTGTCTGACACCGATGTGACTCAACTTCGGGGCGACAGCGACGGGTCCACAATGATCTTGGCGTGCGATTCGGGATCGGCGAGGTCGGTGAAGGCCTGGGCGACGCCGTCGATGCCCACCCGACCAGTGATGAGCGGCTCGGCGGGGAGTTCACCCTCGGCGATCCCGCGCAAACTGTCGGCGAACTCGTCCGGCGTGTACCCCAACACGAACTGCACGTTGAGTTCCTTCGAGATGCCCATCAGCGGGAAGACGGTGTCTTCCTCCATACACACCCCCACCACGACGATGCGCGTGTCCCGCATCGATCCGTCGAACACCTGGCTGATGACGCCGGGAACGCCGACACACTCGAAGATGAGACCCGGCCGCGGCGTGACCCCCGAGAAACGGATCATTGGATCGTTGCGATCGACCCCCTCGGGCCACGCCACGTCCTGCCACCGGTCGTAGGGAGAGGAGTCACCCGGATCGAGAACCTCATCCGCCCCGAGTTGCTCGGCGAGCGCACGACGCCGCGGTGAGAAGTCCGCTGCGATGACCGGGCCCAGACCCTTCTGCTTCAGAGCGGCGATGACCGCCAGCCCGACCGGCCCGCATCCGATCACCAGACAGACGTCCTCCGCAGTGGCTCGCGCCTTTTCGACCGCGTGCCGCCCCACCGCCATCGGCTCGGTCAGCGCTGCCAGGTCAGGCGACAGGCCGTTGGGCACCGGCAGCATCATCGCGGAGGTCAGAAGCATGTTCTCGGCGTACCCACCCGGCACGTCGTTGGAGTACCCGACGGCATGCACCCGACCGCCGCTCACCACCACAGGGACCGAGCACACGAGGTCACCCTCGGACACCTGGGAGGGAGCACCGGGCCCGAGCTCCAGCACCTCGGCGCAGAACTCGTGACCCATCACCACGTCGCGGGACAGGTCCATCTGGATGGGGCCACCCGCCTTGCGCTGCATCTCCACCATGTGAGCGCCGTGTACCAGAGCGTGAAGGTCGCTCCCGCAGATGCCGCACGCCACCGTACGCACCAGCGCCTGTCCATCCGCGACGGTCAGATCATCGATCTCGTCGACGACGATCGCTCCTTGTCGCATTACTGCTGCACGCATAGATAGATATTGCTGCACCCGACACGGTGTCTGTGACAGCGCTCGAGGTGCACTCCTCACCTCTCGTCTCGAACCGCCGATGGGGGATCCGATGGCTTCGTTCCCCTCGCTCGCAGCCAAGCTGGCCGATGCAGTTCTCGTGGTGGACCCCGAGGGGGTCCTGCATTACGCCAACGCAGCTGCGGAGCGGCTCTTCGGGACCGCAGCCGAGGAGCGCATCGGCGAGAACTGCCTCGATCTGGTCCATCCCGGCGACCTCGAGATGGCGCTCGTCGCGATGATCAGCATGGTCGAGAGCGACGTCGGAACCCCGATGGAGATCCGCGTCATGACGCCCGACGGGTGGAAGGTCGTCGAGATGATCGGCGCCACTGTCGAGCACGAGGAACTCGGTACCTGCATCGCTCTCACCATCCGCGACCTCACCGATCGTCGGAAGTGGGAGTTGGCGGGTGGCGACGACACTCGGTTCCGCGCGCTCGTCCAGAACGGGGTCGGCCTCACCATCCTGATCGACAACGAGGGGTTCATCACCACGGCGTCTGCCACGCTGACCCGAACACTCGGGCACGATCAGGCCAATGTCATCGGTAAGCCTTTCGTGGATCTGGTTCTCAAGGCGGACCAGCCGACGTGGCGCAGCGGATTCCAGAAGGCACTCCTCCCGTCGTCCAGTGACGGGGAGAGCGGCGACGTCCGCTTCGAAGTGCAACTCACCACCCGATACGGCGACAGCATCCCTCACCAGCTGACCCTCCTCAACCTGCTCGACGATCCAACCGTGGCGGGCATCATCGTCGACGGCCACGACATCACCGAACTGCGGCGAGCCCGCGAGGAGCTGGCTCGGCTGGCCTACCTCGATTCGCTCACCGGTCTCCCCAATCGGGGTGGGCTTGTCCGCGAGCTCGCCGCACGCTTGCGGCCGCGACGCCATGGCGAGGAGGACAACCTGGTCGTGGCCTTCATCGACCTCGACCGGTTCAAGCCGGTCAACGACCTGTTCGGCCACAGCGCCGGCGATGAGTTGCTCGTCGCCCTCGGCCGTCGGCTGCAAAGGATGGTCCGCGACGGCGACATGGTCGCCCGGCTCGGCGGAGACGAGTTCGTCGTTGTCGCGGACGCGACGGGCGAGGATTCAGTCGCGGGACTGTCTGCACGACTCGAGGGCGCGGTGGCGGAGCCCTTCTCGTTGGCCGCGGGCACCGTCCAGGTGTTCGCGAGCGTTGGCGCGGTGACGGCGTCGAGCGGCGACAGCGCAGAGACGATCCTCGCGGAAGCCGATGCGGCGATGTACGCGGAGAAGCACCGCCGCCGCGGCATGGGCACCGGCAGAGCGCGACCGATCACCGAGCGACGCCGGTTGGCGGAGCGACTCGACAAGGCGTTCGAGAACGACGAGTTCGTGCTCTTCTACCAACCAATCGTGGATCTCCGGACCGGTCGGACTGCAGAGTTCGAGGCGCTGGTTCGCTGGGATCACCCTGAACTCGGTCTCCTCCCGCCACTGGAGTTCCTCGACATCATCGAGGACGTCGGGCGCGACAACGAGCTCGCCGAGTTCGTGTTCCGTCGCGCAACCGCCGACCTTGCCATGGTCCGCCACGAGTACGGGCTGACGCTCGGCTTCGGTGTGAACGCGTCAGCCAACCAGCTCACCGACCCTGGCTTCGCCGACTTCGTCGAAGAGGTCGTGTTGCGCAACGATCTGCCTCCTGACTCGCTGACGATCGAGCTGAGCGAGCGATCGATCCTGGAGCGCCCCGCCTACGGGGCCTCGATCGCAGCGGTAAGCGGACTCGAAGCTCTGGCGTCGAAGGGCGTGCGCATTGCGGTCGACGATTTCGGCACGGGCTACTCGTCGCTCAGCCACCTCGTGTCGTTCCCGATCGACTCGATCAAGGTGGACCGTTCGTTCGTGGAAAAGATGCTCACCGAACGACAGAGCAGGTCCATCGTCACTGCGCTCATCGGGTTGGCGCGCAGTATGCGTCTGAACATCGTCGCCGAAGGCGTGGAGAGCGACCAACAGCTGCGCAAGCTTCGAGCTCTCGGGTGCAGCAGCGCGCAGGGCTACCTCTTCAGCGTGCCCACGCCTCTCGAGGAGGCG
>CAYUBX010000326.1:0-4716 GCA_964443165.1 uncultured Acidimicrobiales bacterium | reverse complement strand
GAACGAACTGGCTGAGCACACCCACCCAGATCGCGAGCGGCAGTGGGAACGGCACTCCCAACAGCCCGAACGCGATCCAGTGGCAGATGAACGACGAGATGGCGAGCAGCACACGCGAGTAGATGTACGCACCGGTCTTCTCGATCGCGAGCTCCCAGATCCGCAGAACCGACGTCTGCGTGGCCGGGTTGAGAGCCGAGCAGATCAGCCGCCGGAGCTTGGGTCCGTCGGCCACCAGGTAGAAGGTGAACAGGCCGATGGTCAGGATCTGGAAGAGGATCGACACGACTGTCGCGCCGATCGACACGAGGTTGCCCGCGACGTTCGACGCCAGCGAGGCCGCTGCGCCTCCCTCGGAGAACTCGGCGAGCAGCTGATCGGTCTCGATCTCGATGTCGAACTGCTCGTTGAGCCACGTCTCGATCTCGGTGATGTATCCCGGCGTCTCGTCGACGAGCTTGGTGATCTGATCCGCGAGCAGCGAGCCCATCGCGACCACGAAGAGGGCCAGCGCACAGAGGATCAGGGCGAACACGGTCAGCGTCGCCGGGCCTCGCCGCCACCCGCGCCGAGCCAGGCGATTGACGGCCGGCTCGATCGCGAACGACAGGAAGAGCGACACCAGCAGCATCACGAGCAGGCTGCGAAGCTGGGAGAACATCCACTGGAGAAGCGCCAGCGTCACGACGCCGCCCAGGAACAGGAGGATGGCCCGCGGCACCCAGCGCGGCATCCGGTCTCGGTCCGAAAGCGTCCGGCCGGTGTCGCTCATGCCGGGCTCACCCTCGTGGAGACCGCGTCGTGCAGCGCGCCGTTCGTCGCCACTCCGTGGCCCGACGTGAACGACGGCCGGCCGTGGAGGTCGGTGAAGACGCCGCCGGCTTCCGAGATGATCACCGGCATGGGTGCGAGGTCCCAGGTGGAGCAGATGGGGTCGATCATCGCTTCCGCCTGCCCACAGGCGACGAGGAAGTACCCATAGGCATCACCCCAGGTCCGAAGCATCGCGCCCTCGTCACGGAGGCCGATGAACGAGCGATCGTCGAACGTCTCGTAGCTGCTGGTATTGATGAGTGCCCCGTCGAGACGGTCGTGAACGGACACCGAGCATCGGTGCCCACCGAGCCAACATCCCACGCCACGACCCGCAGCCATGGTGAGACCGAGCGCGGGCAGGTCGATCACCCCGACGACCGGCCCGTCGTCATCGACGAGCGCAAGCAACGTGGCGTAGAGCGGCACGCCGCGGACGAAACCTCGGGTCCCGTCGATGGGGTCCACGATCCAGGTGCGCCGTCCGGCGACGACCTCACCGCCCTGTTCCTCACCCATGACTGCGTCGTCGGGATGGGCCGCGTCGAGGCGCTCACGAACCAGGCGTTCGGCGGCGCGATCGGCCTCGGTGACCTCCGTGCCATCGCCCTTCGACTCCACCGACAGATCTGGACGGCGAAACCACCCGAGCGTCAGCTCGCCAGCGGCTTGCGCGATGTCGCGGGCTTCGTCGACGAGGGCCTCGACACCAGAGCTCACGTGGTAAGTGTCCCAGATCGAACCCGCGGTTTGGTGGCTCGGCGGGAAGAACGCCACACCTCGACGGCCGCGTGCGACCATGGCGCCCGTGGAGAGGCATCGAGGCGGTCGGGGATCCTCTGGCTCCTGGTGGATTCACGCGGCGACGGTCGCCGTGGTCGCCGGGGCCATCGCCGTGGCCACCGCCGGCGGTCGCGGCGATGGCCCCGATGAGGCACGCGGCCAGGTCCTCGGCACGGTCGTCGAGAGGACGGAAGCCGCCGAGGGGGTCCGACCCGGGCCGCCCGCGACCTCATCCGCCCCGCGCACTCGCTTCGGAGCGAGCACGACGATCACGACTCCGCAGCCCAACGTTCTCCACGTCGAGATGGTCGGCGACTCTCTGCTGGCCTCGGCCATCGAGAACGTGGTCGCGGCGCTCGGAGATGCGGTCGTGAGCATCGACGCGGAGCCGGGACGCACGATCGGCCAGGGTCGGCTTCCGATCGCCACTGCGGTGGCCGCCAACCCCGATGCTGTCGTCATCGCGCTGGGCACCAACGACTGGGCCTCTCCCCCCGAGCAGGTGGTGGCACACCTCGCAGAGATCGAGCGACTCCTCGAGGGCGCGAGCTGCGTCATCTGGATCGACGCGCAGGAGTTCCGGCCCGGACTCGCGGAGGTCAACGCCCAGGTGCGCCGTCTGGCCGAGAAACATGTCGACGTGCACGTCGCGCGGTGGTCGATCCTGGCCGGCTCACCGGAGTTTCACCTCGCCGACGGGTACCACCTGAGCGGAGAGGGCCGAGAGATGTACGCAGGCCTGATCGACACGGCCGTCGATCTGCACTGCGCCTGATCCTGCGCGCCGCGGCCCGCCCGGTTAGCCGAACTCCGGGGCCCTCTTCTCGAAGAACGCTGTGACCGCCTCAAGCTGGTTCGGCGTCCCGATGAGAGCACCGATGTGCTTGCGCTCCGCGGCGAACCGCTCTGCGGTCGACCGGTGGCTCGCGCCGTTGAGTAGGTCCTTCATCCGCCAGATGGCGTCGGGGCTCTTGGTCGCAATCTCCGCAGCGAGGTCCATCGCCTCGGCGTGCGGATCGTCGCTGGTCCTGGTGGCGACGCCGAGCTCCGCCGCCTCCGTTCCCGAGATCATCCGGCCGGTGAAGTAGAGCTCCTTGGCCACATCGAGGCCCACGAGGGGCGGCAGCAGCACCGATGCGCCCATGTCGGGAACGAGTCCCCAGCGGATCTCGAGGACCGACATCTTCGTGTCCGGGTGCACGAGACGGATGTCGGGGCCCATGGCGATCTGGAACCCTCCCCCGAGTGCATGACCGCTGATGGCACCGATCACCGGGACCTCCAGCTCCTGCCACACCCATGCCGCCTGCTGGCCGAGGTGAGTGATACGCCCGTCGCTCGGTGCGAGCCCGTCACCACTCGACGAACCGTCTGCGTCGCCCATCGCCTGGAACGACTCGAAGTCGAGTCCCGCGCAGAAGGAACGTCCCTCCCCGGAGAGAACCACTGCGCGGACGTCGGACCGCCCCTTGAGGCTCTCACCGGCCTCGACGATGGCCCGAAACATCGCCGTGTCGAGCGCGTTCAGCTTCTCGGGACGGTTGAGCCGAACGTCCGCGATCCCTCCCTCGACGGTGACGGTGACGCGTTCGGACATCTGGCTCTCCTCGTGGTCGGGCGGCGACCAGTCTGACCGGCAGGAGGGACGCATGCCACCGCGCGCCGCGGTCGGGTCGGCTTGGGTACGGTCGCACCGGACGGCGCTCGTTCGGGACGCCCCACGGCCGACAGAGAGGTGCGATGACTCCGATGCGCCGATCGCTCGGCGGGATGGTCTCGTTCCTGCTCGCGCTCACCCTCGTCGCCGCGTCCGATGCGACCGCGCAGACCACGCCCAGCGGTGGAGAGGTCGTCGTGACGAGTGAGGGCTACGCGCTGGCTCTGGCGGAGCTCAACGAGGCGCGAGCAATCCTCGACACGGCGGAGGCCGCCATTCGCCACGGCCAGTTCGTGATCCCCGATCTCCTCGTGGCCGTCGATCGCATGGCCTCGGCCATCCCGCGCCTCACCAGCCAGCTCGAGTCGACACGAGACATCAGCGAGAACGCTCGCGCCGACCTCGACACGATGGCCGCGGTGCGCTACCTGCTCGAAGTCTCCGCGCCCGACGGTCTCGAGGTGTTCGACGATCCCACCAGCTATCAGGACACACGCCGGCGCGCCGTCCTCCTCGGCGCAGCTGCCGAGCACCGCCGCCGCACCCTGGTGGCAGCACGCCAGATCGGAGACGACGCCGAGCGCCAGCTGTCCGCCGCGACCAGCGGGATCGTTCTGGTTCGCGCGCTGCTCGACCAGCGGCGCACGGAGGTGGGCCTCGCCATGGCGGACGCCGAGGCGGTCGGAGGCGACCTCGACGAGCTCGAGCACATCATGAGCGTCGAGCGGCGGCTCGGAACCGTCGGCGGAAGCGACCTCACTTTCGTGGCACTCGAGGCGTACGTCACGGCCGCCGCGCGCACCGCTGTCGAGGATCCCTCGTGTGGCCTCGACTGGGCGCTCCTCGCGGGAGTGGGTCGGGTCGAATCCCGTCACGGGACTTTCGGGGACAGCTCCCTCGACGTAGCCGGGCAGACCGGGGAGGACATCATCGGAATCGCCCTCGATGGAACCCGCAACACACGCGAGATCCGCGACACCGATGGCGGACGCCTCGACGGCGATCCCGTGTACGACCGGGCTGTCGGTCCGATGCAGTTCATCCCCAGCACCTGGGTGCGGTGGGCCCGCGACGGTGACGGCGACGGCCGGGCCGACCCGCACAACCTCTACGACGCGGCGACAGCGGCCGGTGCCTATCTGTGCGCCGGAGGCGAGGTCCTGTCGCCTGACGGGGCGCGACGTGCCGTCTTCTCGTACAACCGCAGCGAACGGTACGTGGATGTCGTGCTCGAACTCGCCGACGACTACCGGCGCCTCGACATCACGGTGCAATGACGCTCTTCGCCCGGTGGATCTCGATCGACTGGAGCGCGGCGAGTCGACCGGCCAGGGGACGCGACAGCATCTGGATCGCCGACGCCCGCTCCGATGGACCTCGGGCCGGCGGCGCACCCGCTCTCGACAACCCGCGCACCCGTTCCGAAGCAGGCACGCTTCTCGTCGACCGCCTGTCGAAGGGAG
>CAYUBX010000325.1:0-4716 GCA_964443165.1 uncultured Acidimicrobiales bacterium | reverse complement strand
CGCCATCGTCACCGATGTGGCGCTTCCTCGGCCTCACACGTCAGGGCCGCGGCGACGAGATGCCGTCTCTGTCGCCGCGCCCCAAGCGTCTCCTCTCGCCCTGGTGCGGCGGCAGGGGGTTGTCGGAGCGGCCTCCGAAGCGGTTGTCCCAGAAACCGGACGCGTCGTCCGCGTAGGTCTCTTTCCACATCGCGTGTCTGGCGCGCCGACTCTCGCGGACCAACAATCCGACCACCACCCCGACGACGAACCCGCCGATGTGTGCCATGAACGCCACGCCGTCGTTGGGGTCGATGAAGAACTGTGTGGCGAACCACACGCCGAGCCACCATTTCGCCGGGATGCGGACGAACAACACGATGATGAAGAACAGGAGCGTTCTCACCTGGGCGTTGGGGAACCACACGAGGTAGGCGCCCATCACCCCGGCGACAGCTCCTGACGCACCCACCAGCGGCACGGTGGACGCCGTGTCCCAGGCGATGTGGGCAAACGTCGCCACCACACCAGAGCCCAGATAGAAGAGGACGAAGCGGCTGCGTCCCAGGTGGTCCTCGATGTTGTTGCCGAACACCCAGAGGAACAGCATGTTCAGCCCGAGATGCAGCCAGCTCCCGTGCAGGAACATCGAGAAGATCAGCGACAGCCACACGAGCTTGTCCGGGAAGATCTCGCAGTCCTGTCCCTGGCGGGCGTCGGTGCAGGCGCGGCCGGCCGCGTCGTCTCCGACGCCACATGCGTCGTCCACCCCGTCGTTCGTCACCGGGTTCTCCGAGACTGTGAGCGGTCGCCCCTCCACGACCTCGCACGGAATCGCGGCCCACTCGAACGCGAACTCCACCTCCTCGATCCCCCGGTCCTTCGGCTGAACGAACACGAACACCGCCACGTTGAGCACGATGAGGACGAGCGTCACCCACGCGAACGAGGTGGTCGGGTTCTCATCGTGGAGCGGGATCACAGGGGAGAGTCTGTCGCACCCTCTGGGTACTTTGGGACTGTGGTTCGGCGCAGGCTCGATCAAGAGCTGGTTCGGAGAGATCTCGTCCCGTCGCGCGCCGTCGCCCGAGAAGTGATCGAAGCGGGGCGGGTTCTCGTCGGCGGGTCGGTCGCGGGTAAGGCCGCGCGGATGGTGGACGCGGGCGAAGCGATCACGATCTCGGGGGAAGGACCCCGATTCGTGTCGCGCGGAGGCGAGAAGCTCGACGGCGCGCTCGAGCGGTTCGGTCTGGATGTGGCTGGTCGGAGGGTGCTGGACGCGGGCGCATCGACCGGCGGGTTCACCGACTGCGTTCTGCAGCGCGGCGCGGCATCGGTGGTCGCAGTCGACGTCGGGCACGGGCAGCTCCACGAGTCTCTGCGGGCCCATCCGCTCGTCGAGGTGCACGAGCGGCTCAACATCCGCCACGTCGAGTCGGGGCAGCTCGGCCCCTCAGCCGGGTTCGTGGTTGCCGATCTCAGCTTCATCAGCCTCCGAACGGTGCTCCCTGCGCTGGTCGGTCTCGCCGCTCCAGGGGCCGACATGGTGGTGCTGGTCAAGCCGCAGTTCGAGGCCGGGAAGGTCGAAGCGAGCAGAGCTCGGGGCGTCATACGGGATCCCGCGATCTGGGAACGCACCCTGAGCGAGGTGATGACCGCCGCAGCCGACCTCGGACTGGGCATCATGGGGGTCATGGTGTCTCCGATTCGTGGCGCTGACGGCAACGTCGAGTTTTTGTTGCACGCTCGTCTCGGCGCGTCGGCCGCCGACGGGATCGACGTGTTTGCTCACGTCGCAGTCGCGGAGGCAACAGCAGCAAACGTTCGGCCAGAGGGGTCAGTAGAGGAGGAAGCATGACGTCGGTCGCGCTCACCCTTCACCCCGAACGACCGGAGGCGTCGTCGGTCGCCCAACAACTGATCGAGTGGCTGCTCACCCGCGACCACGAAGTGCGCCTTCTCGCCGACGGCGCGGAGGCGCTCGGCCGACCCGACCTCGCCGTGCCGGACGACAACCTGGCGGCCGGCGCCGATCTCGCCGTGAGCCTCGGCGGCGACGGCACCATGCTCCGCACGTTCGACCTCGTGGCCCGCAGCGGCGTGCCGGTGCTGGGTGTCAACATCGGGCAACTCGGGTACCTCACCGAGTTCGAGGCTGCGGACGCCGTCCCCGCGGTCGAAAAGGCGCTGTCGGGAGACCTTCCGGTCGAAGAGCGGATGATGATCACCACCGGCATCGAGCGCCGCGACGGGCATCTCGAGGGCTCGTGGCTCGGGCTCAACGAGGCGGTTCTCGAGAAGAAGGCCCAGGGTCACACCGTGCGGCTCGCGGTGCACCTCGACGGCGTCACCTTCGCCACCTACGCCGCCGACGGGCTGATCGTCTCGACGCCCACCGGGTCCACGGCGTACTCGATGTCGGCGCGTGGGGCGATCGTCGATCCCACTCACCACGCGCTCCAACTCACCCCGGTGGCGCCGCACATGCTCTTCGACCGGTCGCTCCTGCTCCGTCCCGATACGGTTGTGCGTATCACGGTGGTCGGCGACCGCGCCGCCAATCTGTCGATCGATGGCCGCAACCTGGCCGCACTCGGCGAGGGCGATACGTTGATCGCCGCCACGTCCGACACCGTTGCCCGCGTGGTGACCTCGGGCACCAGGAGCTTCCACGAAGTCCTGAAGAGCAAGTTCGGTCTCAAGGACCGCTGATGCTCGTCGAACTCGCCGTCCGTGATCTCGGGATCATCGACGAAGCGCGCCTCGTGCTCGGTCCGGGTCTCACCGCTCTCACCGGTGAGACCGGCGCGGGCAAGACGATGGTGGTCCAGGCCATTCACCTCCTCACCGGTGGCCGGGCCGACCCGTCGATGGTTCGAGTCGGGGCCGCCGAGGCGGTGGTCGAGGGTCGGTTCGTCGCTCACTCCGGTGACGAGGTGGTGCTGCGTCGAGTGGTTCCGGCCAGCGGCCGGAGCCGGGCCTATGTGGACGGGTCGATGGCGACCGCAGCCAACCTGTCGGAGGTGGGGGAGCAACTCGTCGACCTGCACGGCCAACACCAACATCAGTCTCTTCTGAGTACGGCGGTCCAGCGGCGTGCGCTCGATGGCTACGGAGGCGTCGAGCTCGCCGAACTCCGCTCGGCGCGAGACGACGAATCGCAGCTGCGGCGTCAGCTCAGCGATCTCGGTGGGGACGCGAGAGCGCGGGCCCACGAGATCGACTTGCTCGAGTACCAGCTGAACGAGATCGACGGCGCCGACCTCCAGGGGCCCGACGAACTCGACGAGTTGGCCGAACTCGAGGACGCGCTCGCCGACGCTGCTGCTCACATCGCAGAGGGCCTCGCGGCGCGCGACGCCCTCACCGGCGACGCCGGGGCCATCGACCAGGTCGGAGAGGCGGCGGCACGGCTCGCGAGACGGGTTCCGTACCGCGTTGCGGCCGAACGTCTCCGGGCCCTCGAAGCCGAACTCGCCGACACCGCCGAGCAGATCCGCGACATCGCAGAAGGGATCGAGGACGACCCGGTCCGTCTGGTAGAGGTACGGATGCGTCGCCAGCGCCTGCTCGAGCTGACCCGCAAGTACGGCGACACGCTGGCCGAGGTCATCGCCTATCGGGCCGACATCTTCGAGCGGCTGACCCGACTCGGCAGGCACGAGGAGCTGGCGGAGGAGTTGGAGCAGGCGATCGCCGTCACCCAGAACCGGGTCGCCGCGGCGGCCAAGCGGGTGGCCGAGATGCGGAGGATGGCCGCACCATCCCTCGGTGCTGCCGTCACCCAGTACCTGCCGGCGCTGGCACTCGAACGCGCCGAGCTGTCGGTCGATGTTCGGGGCGCTGATCCTGCGGACGACGTCGAGTTCCTCTTCACCGCCAACAGCGGGGCCCCGCAGCTCTCGCTCGGGAAGGTCGCATCGGGCGGCGAGCTGGCGCGCGTGATGCTCGCGGTCCGGCTCGTTCTCACAGCAGGGCCTCCCACGCTCGTGTTCGACGAGGTCGACGCCGGTGTCGGCGGTGAGGCCGCCGTCGCAGTCGGCCGTTCGCTCGGCCGTCTCTCCGCGGACAACCAGGTGCTCGTGGTGACCCACCTGCCACAAGTGGCGGCGTTCGCCGACGACCAGGTGGTGGTGCGCAAGACCGACGATGGGCGGACCGTGTCGTCGCACCTCGCGCGCGTGGAGGGCGACGACCGGATCCGCGAGCTCGCCCGCATGCTGGCCGGCCAACCAGACTCGACGGCCGGGCGAGAACACGCCGCCGAGCTGCTCGCGCTCGCGGAGAGCGATCGGTCCTCGCGGTGATCTTCCGGTCCCGACATCCCGTGCGAGACACCGGTGGCCTGACGGGAAAGGTCCGCCTCGATCGGCGCACCAAGAACCTCATCCCGCGGCTCGGGCCCGGCGAGATCGCGGTGATCCACCACGAGGACATCGACCGGGTCGCTGCCGAAGGGCTCGTCGCGGCGGGCGCCTCCGCCGTGGTCAACGCGGCACCTTCGATGACCGGGCGGTACCCGGCCCTCGGCGCGCTGGTCCTGCTCCAGGCGGACATCCCTCTCATCGACAACATCGGCGACGCGGCGTTCAATCGGATCTCCGACGGGGACGAGCTGTCCATCGTCGAACAGCGGCTGTTCGTCGGTGGCGTCGCTATCGGCAAGGGCGTGCGCCGCAAGGCCGAGGAGCTGGAGATCAAGCTCGAAGACGCGCGGGAGAACGTGCGAGGCCAGCT
>CAYUBX010000324.1:0-4724 GCA_964443165.1 uncultured Acidimicrobiales bacterium | reverse complement strand
ACCTACGATCCGCCCGCCGGGCCGGGGCTGCGCACCGACGGCTACGGCTACGCCGGCTACGCGACCAACCCGGCCTATGACTCGCTCGTGGCGAAGGTCATCGGGCACGGACCGTCGTTCGAGGCGGCAGCGCGCCGTACGGCGCGCGCCCTGGCCGAGTTTCGTGTCGAAGGTGTGGACACCAATCTCGCGTTCCTCCGGGCGCTCCTGGGTCACCCCGACGTGCTGGCATCGCAGGTGCACACGCTGTTCGTCGAGGAGAACCTCAGAGCCGTGCTGGCGACCGCGGAGTCCGACTCGATCGCCCGCTTTGTCAGCACGGAGGCCGCGAGCAGCGGGGCCGGGGCCGGGGCGAGCGTCTCGTCGGCAGACCCGTTGGCGGTGCTCGCGCACGGGAAGTCCGAGGAGTCCTTTGAGACGTCCGCCACGTCCTCGACGCGACCGCCGGGTGGAGCAGCGGTCGGGCCCGACGGCACCGTGGCGCTCCCCGCGCCGCTGCAGGGCACGGTCATCTCGGTCTCGGTGTCGATCGGCGACGAGGTCGCCGCAGGGCAGCCGGTCCTGGTGATGGAGTCGATGAAGATGGAGCATGTCGTGTCCGCGGACTCCAGCGGTGTCGTCCGCGCCATCGGTGTCGAGCCGGGCATGGCCGTCTACGAGGGTTCTGCCTTGCTCCACATCGAGGAGGGCGACGTGTCGGTTACGGCCGACAGCGGTCTCGACGCCGTCGACCTCGACGTCATTCGCCCCGATCTGGCCGAGGTGCTCGAACGCCACGAGTTCCTCGCCGACGATGCCCGGCCCGCCGCGGTCGCCCGGCGCCGCAAGACAGGGCATCGCACGGCCCGTGAGAACGTGACCCAGCTCATCGACCCGGGCTCCTGGGTCGAGTACGGATCGGGTGTCGTCGCGGCACAACGGACCCGTCGCTCCGTCGACGATCTGATCGAGAACACACCTGCCGACGGCATGATCAGCGGAATCGGCGCCGTGAACGGGGACAGCTTCGACGAGGACGCGGCCCAGGCCGTGATCATGGCCTACGACTACACGGTTCTGGCCGGAACACAGGGTGTGTTCAATCACTACAAGAAGGACCGGATGATGGAGTTGGCGCGGGATTGGCGTCTCCCGGTCGTCTTCTTCGCCGAGGGAGGCGGCGGTCGTCCCGGTGACGTCGACGCAATCAGCGGCTTCGGTCTCGACCTCAAGACGTTCCACACCTGGGGAGAGCTGTCGGGAACGGTGCCCATGGTGGGCATCACCACCGGGCGATGCTTCGCCGGGAACGCCGTGATTCTCGGCTGCTGCGACGTGGTGATCGCCACCGAGGACTCCAACATCGGCATGGGTGGCCCCGCCATGATCGAAGGCGGCGGCCTTGGCGTGTATCGCCCCGAGGAGGTCGGCCCGATGTCGGTGCAGGTGCCGAGCGGGGTCGTCGACATCGAGGTGAAGGATGAGGTCGAAGCCGTCGAGGTCGCCAAGAAGTACATCGGCTACTTCCAGGGCCGGACCGACGGGTGGACGGCACCCGACCAACGCCGGCTTCGCCACGTCGTGCCAGAGAACCGGCTTCGCATCTATGACATCCGGGAAGTACTCGACAACCTCTTCGACGTCGACTCGGTCCTCGAGATCCGCAGGGGATTCGGCGACGGCATGGTCACCGCGCTGGCCAGGATCGAGGGCCGCCCACTCGGTGTCATCGCCAACAACCCCGCACACCTCGGCGGAGCGATCGACAGCGACGCGGCCGACAAGGCAACCCGCTTCCTCCAGCTCTGCGACGCATTCGATCTGCCCGTCATCTCGCTGTGTGACACCCCCGGCAACATGGTCGGCCCCGAGTACGAGAAGCAGGCCCTCGTCCGACACTGCTGCCGCATGTTCGTGACCGCCTCGTCGGTCACTGTTCCGTTCTTCACCGTCGTCCTCCGCAAGGGCTACGGCCTCGGCGCCCAAGGCATGGCGGCAGGAAGCACGAAGAGCTCGTTCTGGCCCGTGGCCTGGCCCACAGGCGAGTTCGGCCCCATGGGCCTGGAAGGCGCCGTCAAGCTCGGGTTCCGAAAAGAACTCGAGGCAGTCGAGGACACCGCAGAACGTCAAGCCCTCTTCGAGAAGCTGCTCGCCGACATGTACGAGCAGGGCAAGGCCCTCAACTCGGCGATGAACTTCGAGGTCGACGAGGTCATCGACCCGGCCGAAACCCGCCACTGGATCCTCGCCGGTCTCAAGTCGACACCGGTCCAGGGCTGGCGCCAACGAGAGACGCCGAAGCGCCCGTGCGTCGACACGTGGTGACGTTCCTGCCCCGTGGCAAACGGCGAGTTCGCATCGTCGTCATTCGACGTCTCGCGGCTCAACATCGATGCTCACCCGACCCTTCTCGACTTGCTCGAGGGCCGGATCAGCGCGAGCGGGTCCGGATAGGGGGCGCTCAAAGTTGTTTCTGTCGGAGACCGCGTAGGGCCTGCGCCTCGAAGAGGTCGCGATCTGGTTGGCCGAACCGAGCCTCCCAGCCCGGTGGTATGTCCGGTGATGCATCCGTTGGCTCCAACGCGCAGGTCGCCGCGTCGGTCTCCCGATCGACCACCCGGTAGATGGCAAGCGCAAGCGCGAGGGCAAGAAGGACGACGACGACATCCAGCAGAATCAGGGTTGCAAGGCACATGCTCTCAGGAGGTACGAACAAGGGCGATTCCAACACTTTTCTCGGAAAACCCTCAACGTGAACGAGGAGTGGGTGTCCGCTCGCTTGGCGAGGTCGGTGCGAGGTCTGGCCGTGAACAGCTCGCGCTGAACCTTGGACCGGTACAACTCGCCGCTTCACGCCGAGACTCCTTGGGATGCGTCGACTGACCGGATCGCGGACGCGTCTTATCCGGGGCCGCGCCGAAAACTTGTGCGTGGAGAAGTGGCACTAGATGCTAGGTTGTCGGCGCTGGCGGTGAACGGGAGGGCCGCGCCGATGGGTGATGTGAGCGTCGACTCGATTCCCGTTGCGTTCTCGCCTTCGGGCGGATGGACGGAATGGCCGCCGGCGATCCTGGCTGGTTGCGCGGACCCTCTCCCCGACGGTGCGCCCGACATGGACGGGTACTGGCAGACCATCGAGGCGATCGTCGACGGCGAACCAGTGCCCGGACACCCTGCGTTAGGGCATGTCCAGCGCATCGAACAGGCCGGCGACCGGGTGGTGGTGACCGGCGGCGGCATCATCCATGACATGCGGTGTGACGGCACCCTCGAGAACGGGGTGCACGACGTCGCCGAGTTCGACAAGACCACCGAGATCCACGTCATCGCGACGTATGAGGACGGGGTCCACGTCTTGCGGCCCCACGGTCTCGATTTCGGCACCGGTCCCATCGAGGTCCGGCGTCGCCGTGACGGCGAACATCTCGTGTGGGACTACCTGGGCTTCACCGCTCGTCTCCGACATATCGCCTCGTCCGACGCCGATCCCGCGGTGGTGATGGCCGGACGAGAGGCATGAGCGGGCAGACCCGGACCCAACGCATCGCTGCTGATGCAGCCTCCGTGTGGGCGATGCTCGCGGACTTCGGCGGGATCAGCGCCTGGGCGCCCAACGTCGACCATTCGTGCCTCCTCACCGAACAAGCCGGTGGGACCGGCGCGGTGCGTCGGATCCAGAGCGGTCGCACAACCGTGCTCGAGCGAGTGACCCACTGGGAGCCTGGGGTCAGCCTCGCCTACTCGATCGAGGGCTTGCCTCCCGTGGTGCGAGCGGTCTCCAACCGGTGGTCGATCGCACTCGACGGAGCCGGGAGCCGGGTGTCCCTGACGACCTCCATCGAGCCAGGGCCCCGCCCGCCGCACAAGCTGATCGCCCGGGTCGTGGCCCGGCGGCTCGCCCAGGTGTCCGACGAGATGCTCGCCGGTCTCGGACGGGCACTCGAGCAGGAGACGCGGGCCACATGACCGATCAGCCCGACGTCATCATCCTGCTGACCGACCAGGAGCGAGCGGCGCCGCACTACGAGACCGACCAGCTCCGCGAGTGGCGCCGACGCGCACTCCCTGGCGCCCAGTGGTTCGTGGACCACGGTGTCAGCTTCGAACACCACTACACCGGCTCCCTCGCCTGCGTTCCGAGTCGTCCCACCCTCTTCACCGGGCAGTTCCCTGACGTCCATGGGGTCACCCAGACGGACGGGCTGGGCAAGATGCACGACGACTCGCGAATGCGGTGGCTACGTCCGGGTGAGGTCCCCACGCTCGGCCACTGGTTCCGCGCCGCCGGCTACGACACCCACTACGACGGTAAGTGGCACATGAGCCACACCGACCTCGTCGATCCAGCAACCGGCGATGTGCTGGCGACGAATGACGATGAAGGCGTCGTCGCCCCCGCCGCCGTGCGGGTATACATCGACGCCGACCCGCTCGGCGCGTACGGCTTCTCCGGCTGGGTCGGGCCCGAGCCGCACGGAGCGTCGCTCGCCAACACCGGGTTCGTACGCGACCCGCTGATCGCGGACCGGGTGGTGCAATGGCTGGAGGCTCGTTACGCAGCCCGTCGTGCCGCTGATGCCGCCGCCCAACGGCCGTTCCTGCTCGTTGCCAGCTTCGTCAACCCGCACGACATCGTCTTCGCTCCCGCCTGGCTCCGCGGGCGCAGCCCGCTCTCCGACCCCGATGTTCCCGCCCCAGCGGTTCCGCCGTCACCGACCGACGACGAGGACCTCTCGACCAAGCCG
>CAYUBX010000323.1:2709-4730 GCA_964443165.1 uncultured Acidimicrobiales bacterium | reverse complement strand
CCAGTCGAAACTGCATCGGGCCGCTCCACAACCTGGAGACCGCCGGTGGCCGCGGCGGTCACGCCCGTTGCTTTCTTCGCCATTTTCGTCGGCGGATGGCAGCTCCTGGTCCGCATCGGCGACATCCAGACGTTGCTCCTGCCGGCCCCGAGCGACATCGCCGATCGGTTCTTCGCAGACTTCGATCTCTTGCGGGAGCTCGCCCTCAACACTGCGATGGAGGCGTTCAAGGGTGTCTTCATCGGCTCGATGCTCGGCATCGTCGTCGCCGGCATCACCCAGCCAATCCCGTGGCTCAGTCGTGGCCTGCTGTCGTACTCCTCCACGGTCAAGGCTCTGCCCGTCGTGGCCCTCTACCCGATCACGACCGTGTTCTTCGGAGTGTCCTCGACGGCGGTGGTGGCAATGGTGACGATCGCGGTGACCCCGATCATGTTCACCTATGCATCCCGCGGCTTCAGCGGGACCTCCGAGCACGACGAGCTGATGCGCTCGATCTCGGCCGGTCCGCTGACTCGGTTCTGGAGCTTGACGCTGCCGCGGGCACTTCCCTATGTGATGGCCGGCCTGAAGACCATCGTCCCTCTGTCGATCATCATCGCCATCATCTCTGAGTACTTCGGCGGCAGCGTGACGACCCTTGGTTCGTACATCCGACGCGAGTCGGTCAACCTGCACACCGTCGACATGTGGTCAGCCATCGTCATGGCGTGCGTGCTCGGCGTGACGGTCTTCGCCGCTGTCTCGTTGCTCGACCGATTTCTGTTGCGCCGACACGGTCGGAGCCCGAGCTGACCGGAACGAATACCGGCTCAGCAACGATCTGGACACGAGAGCCCAGAAGGAGAAAGTGAGAATTCATGAGAACTTTGCCGAGGTTCAAACTACTGCTGGCCGCATTGCTGGCGTTTGCGCTCGTCGCTGCCGCCTGTGGCGATTCCGATAGCGACTCGTCGGGTTCGGGGACCGAATCCTCAGACTCGGAATCCAGCGACGCAGGCGGCGACAGCGCAGCCGAACCGACCGACATCACCTTGACCCTCCAGTGGGTCACCCAGGCCCAGTTCGCCGGCTATTACGCAGCGCTCGATCAAGGCTATTACTCCGACGAGGGTCTCAACGTCACGATCCAGCCCGGCGGCCCGGACATCAATCCCATCCAGCTGCTGATTTCTGGCGACACCGACATCGCGATCCAACAGTTCGGCACCGTCCTCACCTCACGTGAAGCAGGAGCCGACGTCGTCAGCATGGGCCAGGTGTTCGAACGCGGCGCCTACCGCCTCGCGTACTTCGACGACCAGGGCATCACGAGTTCGGCGGACTTCGAAGGCAAGGTCATCGGACTCTGGGGTGGCTTCCAGCCGCAGGTGTCCGCGACCTTCGGGAAGCTCGGCCTCGACGTCGACAGCGACGCCGAAGTCTTCAACCAGGGCTTCGACATGTTGGCGTTCCTCGACCGCACGCTCGATCTGGCCTCGGCCATGACGTACAACGAGTACGCCCAGGCGCTCGCCGGCAACGAGAGCGATGCTGAGATCCTTCTGTTCGACCCGAACGCAGAAGGCACAGCGACGCTCGAAGACACCTTGACGACCACAGAGTCCTGGTTGGCGGCTAACCCCGAGGCCGCAGAAGGGTTCATCCGGGCGACGGCCAGAGGATGGATCTACTGCCGCGACAACGCCGAGGCCTGCATTGACATCGTGCTCGCCAACGGCACGGCCCTGCCAAGAGACTTCCAGACGTGGCAGATGAACGAGGTCAACAAGCTGATTTGGCCGTCGGAGAACGGCATCCTGAATCTGACCGACGAGATGTTCAGCCAGACCGCAGGCATCCTGTTCGAATTCGGGGTCATCGAGTCCGCGGCCAGTCCAGATGCGTTCGACACCTCGTTCAGGGACAAAGCGGTAGCCGAGCTGTCCGAAGACGACATCTTCGGCCGCGACTTCGTCCCGCTCACCCTCGATCCGAACGAGCTCTTCGGCGGATGAGCCAGCCCTAGAACACCAACCATC
>CAYUBX010000323.1:0-2699 GCA_964443165.1 uncultured Acidimicrobiales bacterium | reverse complement strand
CTGAGAATTTTAGTTTTCTGCAAAGCACTTGTTTTTTGCGCCTGGGCAAAGGCAGGTCAAGCAGGGGGAGAAGCCTTATAGTGTAATGATTCAACCTGCCACCGACTCGCCCCCCCCAACAACGACGACGCCGCGTCGAGGTGTCGGATCGTGAAGCCGACTCGATCCGACACCTCGATTCGTATATCGGTCAGGAGAAGCTATGTCAGACACAGTTCGGTGTGCATTGATCCAGACGACGGGCATCACGCCCCGCGAGGCCATGGTCGCCCAACAGGTCCGCCTGATACGGGAGGCCGCATCGGGCGGCGCACAGATCGTGTGTCTCCAGGAACTGGCGACGGGACCGTACTTCTGCCAGGACGAAGACGACCAGTGGTTCGATCTCGCCGAGGCCGTCCCTGACGGCCCGACGACCACCGAGATGATGTCGTTGGCTGCCGAACTCGGCGTCGTTCTCGTGGTGCCCCTGTTCGAGGAGGACGACAACTTCTTCTACAACACCGCAGCGGTCATCGACGCGGACGGGTCGTATCTCGGAAAGTATCGAAAGACCCACATCCCGTACGCCAAGACGTACCGCGAGAAGTACTACTTCAAGCCAGGCAACACGGGGTTCCCGGTGTTCCAGACCCAGTTCGCCAAGGTCGGCGTGTACATCTGCTACGACCGGCATTTCCCAGAGGGGGCTCGGGCACTCGGTCAGAACGGTGCCGAGATCGTCTTCATCCCCTCGGCCACGGGGGGCCGCTCCAAGCAGTACTGGCATCTGGAGCAGCGCGGTCATGCCGTGGCCAACGGCTACTTCGTTGGTACCAACAATCGGGTCGGAGTCGAACCGACAGGACCGAACGAGTTCTACGGTCATAGCTACTTCTGTGATCCGTACGGCGAGATTCTGTCGGAGGCTGGAGAGGAGGAGGAAGTGATCTACGCCGATCTCGACCTGGACTTCCTCCGAAAGACTCATGTCGATCTTCCCTTCTGGAGGGATCGCCGCCCGGAGACATATGGTCCGCTGGCCGCGCCATGAGCGCGACCGGCTCAAGCGCGCGGTCGAGCAGCCCGATGGGATCAGCCGAGATCATCGACCTCTGCCGCCGGCACTCGCTGTTCGAGTGGGGCACCCAGGACGTGTCACCGCCCGCCATCGCCAGGGGCGAGGGCTGCTACCTCTACACCGTTGACGGCGAACGCATCCTCGACTTCAACTCGATCGCCATGAACGTCAACATCGGCCACGGCGACCAGCGGGTCACTGACGCGGTGGTGGCCCAGATGCAAGACGTCGCTTTCGTGTCGCCCTTTATGGCTACCGAGGTCCGAGCCCGGGTGGCCGAGAAGTTGGCCGAGGTCACGCCGCCGGGGATGACGAAGAGCTTCTTCACCCTGGCTGGAGCCGATGCGAACGAGGTGGCGATCAGAACCGCCCGGCTTGTGACCGGTCGGTCCAAGATCCTTACTCGCTATCGCTCCTACCATGGGGGTACGCGCCAGACGCTTGCGGTGTCGGGTGATCCCCGTCGTTGGCCTGTCGAAGTCGGCATGGGCGACGTCGCCCGGATTCCCGACCCGTATCACTACCGGTTCCCGCTCATCTCCGATCCGTCGGAGTTCCGCGACTTCAACCTGGCTCAGATCGAGGAGATCATCCGGCTGGAGGGGCCACACACGATCGCTGCCGTCATGGTCGAACCCATCACCGGGTCCAACGGCCTCATCGTGCCGCCCGAAGGTTGGCTCGCCGGTTTGAAAGAACTGTGCGAGCGATACGAAATCCTGCTCATCTGCGACGAGGTCATGAGCGGCTTCGGCCGGACCGGGGCGTGGTTTGCTTGCGATCACGAAGGCGTCACACCAGACATCTTGACCGTCGCGAAGGGCATCACTTCGGGCTACGTTCCCCTCGGGGCCTGCGTCGTGAGTGATCCGATCGCGGAAGCGTTGGCCGACGTGCCCATAGGGTCTGGGCTCACCTACCAGAGCCACCCTGTCGGGCTCGCGGCGGCGGCCGCCACGCTGGAGATCTACGAGACCGACGACCTCGTCGCCCGTTCGGCGGCGCGGGGCGAGTACCTGCTCCGCGGCCTATATGAGCTGCAGTCGAACCATCCCAGCGTTGGTGACGTGCGAGGCAAAGGTCTGTTCACAGCCCTCGAACTGGTCTACGACCGCGAGACTCGTAGCGAGTTGTTCCCACTCGAGGGACCGGCCGTTTCGGCTGCGGCCGAAATGAAAACCGTCTTCGCCAAACATGGCCTCTACACCGCGTTCCGCGGGCCATGGTTGTTCGCTGACCCACCCTTGGTCGTCGAGGAAAGTCAGATCGACTGGGCGCTATCGGTTTTCGACGAAGCACTCGAACGAGCCGACGTCGCCACCAGCTCGGCGGGCGCAGCTCCACCCCCACACCTGCGGTGAGGGGAGCCGACCCCAAGGAGGTCTCATGAGGACTGCTATTTCTGGCGGCACTGTCGTCACCGCGATCGACACTGTCGCAGCCGACGTGCTCATCGACGGGGAGGTCGTGGTAGGTGTCGTCCAACCGGAGTCGGACCTCAGTCGGACGTTCACCGCCAGTGCCGATCGGGTGATCGACGCAACCGGCCGGTATGTCCTGCCCGGTGGTATCGACGCCCACACGCATCTGCAGTCGACCGGACAGATCGCGCCGGTGCTCGACACATTCGAGACCGGCA
>CAYUBX010000322.1:0-4732 GCA_964443165.1 uncultured Acidimicrobiales bacterium | reverse complement strand
GCTCAAGCAGCGGTGTTCCTCGGAAGCGACGCGGCCCGCAACATCACCGGCCAGAGCCTCAACGTCGACGGTGGCCTCCGGTTCGACTGACCTCCGGTTCGACTGACCTCAGGGCCGGTAGCCGAACGTGCTGGGACCGGTGGTGAGCGACCGCTGCACCAACTCGACCCACTCGCAGAGCAGCGGACGCGTGTCGCGCGGGTCGATGATCTCTTCGATCTCGAAGAACTCCGCCGCTCGATGCGGCGAACGCACCTGATTGAGCCGTTCGCGAATCTCTTCGAGCAAGCCCTCCGGATCGTCGCTGTCCGCGAGATCCTGCTTGTAGGCCACCTCGATCCCGCCCTCGATCGGCAGTGAACCCCAGTCGCCGGACGGCCACGAGAAACGGAACGACTTCGCACCCGGTTTGTTGTTGGCCGCACCGGCGACACCGAAGGCCTTGCGGATCACGACGCATGCGAACGGGGTGGTCAACTGACCCAGCGCGGCGAGGGCCTGGCTGCCGTAGCGGATGGTGGCGTTCTCCTCGGACTCCTTGCCGATCAAGAAGCCGGGGCAGTCCTCGAGGTGCACGACGGGCAGATGGAACGTCGACGCCAGATCGAGCAGGCGGATCAGCTTCCGGCAGCCGTCCGCGGTCCAGGCGCCGCCGTAGACGAACGGGTCCTCGGCGAAGATGGCGATGGGATAGCCGTCGAGCCGCGCCAGACCGGTGATGATCGACTTCCCCCAGCGCTCGCCGATCTCGAAGAAGCTGCCCTCGTCCACGACCGAGTTGATCACCTTGCGCATCTGATAGACGCGCCGGGGCTCCTTCGGAACGATCGAGATCAGCGACTCCTCGCGTCGTTGCGGATCGTCGGTGGGCTCCGCTCGCGGCGCGAGCTCGTCGACATTGGTGGGGAGATACGAGAGGAACCGCTTCGCCCGCGCGAACGCCTCCTCCTCGGTGTCCACCGCATCGTCGATCGCGCCATTGGCGGTGTGGATGTCTGCGTGACCCAATTCTTCTTTGCCGTGATCGCCGAGTGACGCCTGCTCCACGAGGGCCGGACCGGCGATCATCATCTGCGCCGTCTCCCGCACGATCACCGAGTAGTGAGCGGTCGCCACCCGCGCGGCGCCGATGCCGGCCACCGAACCGAGGGCCAGCGCCACCGACGGTGCGACCGAGAGGTGGTTCACGACCGTCTCCCAGCCCTTCACCTGCGGAATGTAGGTGCGGCCCGCCATCTCGATGGTCTTGACCGAACCGCCGCCGCCCATCCCGTCGACCAGCCGAACATGTGGGAGGCGCAACTCGACTCCCATCGACTCGGCGGTGTTGCGCTTCTCGGGGAGCGTCGCATCCGCCGAGCCACCCCTGACCGTGAAGTCGTCGCCCGACAGGATCACGGGGCGGCCATCGATGCGCGCCACGCCGAACAGGAAGTTGGACGGCGTCAGGTGCTTCAGCTCGCCGCCCTCGTCGTACTCCGCGACCCCGGCCGTCTTGCCGATCTCGTGAAACGACCCCTGGTCGGCGACGGCGTCGATGCGCTCGCGGATCGTGAGCTTCCCGAAGTGGTGCTGCCGCTCAACCTTGTCTTCACCGCCGAGCTGCTCGGCGAACTCCTCACGCCGCCGCAGTTCCTCGATCTCTGATTCCCAGGACACCCCGACTCCCTGTTATCGCTGCCTGCGATGCGCCCTCGGCCCGTCGGGGCCTCCGGCCCTCCCCGGCAGTCCGTCGCTGCCTGCGGTACGCCCTCGGCCCGTCGGGGCCTCCGGCCCTCCTCGGCAGAATAGGCTCGCCCGCCGTGAGCACGCCCTTCGAGGAACTGATGCAGCTGGCCCCCGACGGGGAGGACCGCTTCGTCGCGCCGATCGCTCCGGACCGCTCAGCTCGCACCTACGGCGGCCAGTTCCTCGCCCACACCTTGCGCGCCGCGCAACAGACGGTGGACGATGACCGCTTCGTGCACTCCACGCACAGCTACTTCCTTCGCGCCGGCGACGTCGACCGCGAAACCATCCTCGAGGTGCAGCGCATCCGAGACGGCCGTTCCTTCAGCCAGCGAGAGGTCGTCGCGTACCAGGCGGGGAAGGAGATGTTCCGCAGCATCATCTCGTTCCACGTGCCAGACGAGGGTCTCGAGTATGCGCCGCCGGTCGAACTGGAGGTACCACCGCCCGATGCGATCGAGGCCACCTACCACGACTTCTGGGAGACCATCCTCCCACCCGACCAGGTTCCCTGGCCCGGCCGCGCTCGCCCGATGGAGATTCGGTACATCAACCCCCCGACCGCACCGGAGGGCGAACCGATCACCGAACCGCAGCTCATGTGGATGTCGCTGCGGCACCCCATCGGCGACGAGCGCCACCTCCACGACGTGGGCTTGGCCTACCTCGCCGACGCCACCCTCGTCGACCACGTCATGCTTCCCCATGGATTCCGCTGGCAGGACGAACGGCTGACCGGCGCGAGCCTCGATCATGCGATGTGGTTCCACCGCCCGTGCCGCGCCGACGAATGGCTGCTCTACGATCAGCGAGTGGAGTCCACCGGTTCCTCCCGCGGGCTGGCCAGCGGCCGGTACTACACCGCCGCAGGTGAGCTCGTCGCCACCTGCATGCAGGAGGGTCTGATGCGCTGGAGCGACGCCCCGTAGAGTCGCCCGCATGGAGATTCGACTCGACGGACGCACAGCGCTCATCACCGGCGGCAGCCGCGGCCTCGGCCGAGCGATGGCCGAGACATTCGCCGCAGCGGGCGCATCCGTCTGTGTGGTCGCCCGCGAGCAGGGACCGATCGACGAGACCATCGCCGCCTGCGGCGACGCCAACCCGAGCGGCAGCCACACGGGCATCTCGGCCGACATACGCGACCCGAGCGAGGTCGCCGCAGCGCACAATTCGGCCGTTGCGGGGAGTGGGCCGATCGACGTGCTCGTCAACAACGCCGGAACCTCCAACGCCCGACCCTTCCTCGACATCTCCGACGAGGACTGGGTGGACGACCTCGACCTCAAGTTCTTCTCCGCGGTCCGGCTCACGCGGCTGTGCCTGCCTCACATGCGCGAGCAGCGGTGGGGTCGCATCCTCAACACCCTCAACGCTGCGGCGAAGGCTCCGGCAGCCAAGAGCTGCCCGACATCGGTATCGCGCGCCGCGGGCATGGCGATGACCAAGGCGCTCGCGTCCGAGTTCGCCGCCGACAACGTGCTCGTGAACTCCCTCAACACCGGCCTGCTCGTGACCCATCAGTGGGAGACGCGGTGGGAGCGCGAGCAGCAGTTCGACACGCTCGACGACTTCGTCGAGGCCACTGGCAAGCGCATCCCGATCGGCCGCATGGGCGACGCGCAGGAGTTCGCCAACATGGCGTTGTTCCTCGCCAGCGACGCCGGCAGCTACATCACCGGCGCGGCGATCAACGTCGACGGAGGCCTCAGCCCGGTGGTCTGAGGTCCGCGAAGTTGAGTCACTTCGGTGTCAGACACGGATGTGACTCAGACACGGATGTGACTCAACTGTGTCCGACTACGCGAAGCCGGGGATGACCGCGATCTGGGCGTCGCTCGCCGCGAAGCGATGTTGGGCCAGCTCCTGGTAGTCGGGTGATTCGTACCAGGCCATCAGCGCCTCGCGATCGGGGAAGCGGACCAGCACGAGGCGAGTGAAGTCCTTCTCCCCTTCGAGCATCTCCGCGTCGTCGCTCACCGCCGCGATCTCGCCCTGATACCGGGCGAAGATCTCGAGGAAGCCCTCCTCGTACTGGGAGTACCGCTCGCGGTCGTGGATCGCGATCGCGGCGACCGCGTAGACGCTCATCCGTCCCGCCTGAACTTCTCCGCCAACGGGAAGATGATCTCGTCATCGTCCACGGTGCCGAGCACGGATCCCCACTCGGCACCGCTCATGGGCTGGAAGCGGGCTGCGATGTCGAGCACGCGTGGCAGCAGTTCGAGGTCGCCGACCGTGGCGAAGCCGTGCACGACAGGCGTAGACAGAGCGAAGCGCACGCCGCGTTCGATCAGCGCGTCCTCGGTCTGTGGTCGATACCAGCAGCGGTGCGTCGGGGACATGTCGCCCCACGGCTCGCGGGCCACCGCCTTGATCACCTGAACGCCGATGTCGTTCTCGGCGCAGTACCCCAAGAGGGCTTCCGCGTCACTGCGGTAGACCGGATCGGCCATCACCCGCGGGTAGACCGGGAACATCACGGTGTCGAGATCGAACCGCTTCACCGCTTCGAGGTGAGCCCGCGGCGCCCCGAGGTCGTGACCCGTGACGCCGGCGAAACGGATGAGGCCCTCCTCCCTCGCCTGGCAGATCACCTCGAGCGCGTCCGACCGGCGGTCGAGCTCGTCGAGGTCGGTCACCGCGTGGGCCTGGTACAGATCGAGCTGATCGCAGCCGAGCCGACGCAACGATTCGTCGAGCTGTTCTCTCACGCCATCGGAGTTGGCCCGCGCCGTCTTGCACCCGACGAAGAGGCGGTCCCGGACCGCAGGGACGTGCGGTCCCACAAGGAGCTCAGCGTCGCCGTAGCGAGGCGCGATGTCGAGATGGTTGACACCTTTGTCGAGCGCCATGTGGAAGCCGGCCTCGGCCTCTGCCGGTGTGCATGCGGCGAACGCGGCGCCGCCGAGGATCGCCACGCTGCTGTGATGTTCGGTCCGCCCGAGCCGTCTCGTCAGCATGGCGGCGACGTTAGTTGAGCAACTTTGCTGTCAGGCGCCGG
>CAYUBX010000321.1:0-4743 GCA_964443165.1 uncultured Acidimicrobiales bacterium | reverse complement strand
AAGAACTGCCCGAAGTGATCGGCCGGCATGTCCGCCGCTACCGCGTAGAGGGGGAGGAGCTGTTGCCCGAGCTCCTCCATTCGGAGGTAATAGGCCTCCACCGCCTCGCGAAAGCCCGGAAGCGCGTCGGCTCGGGGAAACCGGTTCCGCCGCGATCCCGGGCGACCCATGAAGTAGGCCGCGTTGAGGGCGTGGAGGCGTTCGCCCTTCTGTGCCCCGCCGAGGCCCATGTAGCCCATCTTCGTGCCGGTCATCGGGTGATCGAACTTCTGGTCGTCGGGGAGCTCGTGATACCGACGCGCCCAGCCGTAGATGCTTTCGACCTGGTCCCACGGGACACCGTGGCCCACGATCGAGAGGAACCCGACGTCTTCGAGCGCGCGGCGCAGCTGGGCCGCAGTGCGGTCGAGCGCGCGTGTCTCACCGGCGAGGTAGGGCGCGAGATCGATTACCGGGAGCTGAGTGGACGCTTCCGTGACCGCCATGCTCTCCAGCGTAGAGCGGGGCGGCTCACTCGTCCTGCGCGATCGCGATCGCGGGGCCGTCGAAGGGTGGGTGCAGCTGGGAGTCGCCGTGGTTTGGGCGGTTCGCCGGTGCCGCACGCCGTAGCAACCAGAGCGACGACCGCCGTCACCGCCCACGACGCCGACCCACGGCCCACGCCGAATCCGCCCATTCAGCGATGGTCGCTCGTGCGCTCGTTCCGACCCGAGAGGAACGCGTTGTGCTTCTCGGTCAGCTCAGCTTGACGCCGTCCCGATACAGCCAACGCCCGCCCTCATGGACGAACGTGCTGCGCTCGTGGAGCTCCAGGGACTCCCCGCCCCGTCGGAAGCGGGCGACGAACTCCACCTCGTCGCCCTCCGCCGCCACGATGTCCAGGCCCGTCCAGCGGATGTCCGGGTCGTGGGCGATGGCGTGCGGGCGGTGATCGGCGTGCCAGGTCGCCGCGAGATGGTCGACGTCGTTGCGAACGTGCGCCGTGTAGCGCGACCGCATGAGCGCTTCGGGGGTGGCTGTCGCGCTCGGGTTGGCGAGGATCGGCCCGCAGCAGGAATCGAAGGACGGCCCGCCACACGGGCACCCGCGCGGTTTGCTGGCAGGACGTCGACGTCGCTTGGCCACTTTCACCTCCGGATCGGCCGCGGCCCGACGGTAACGTCACGCCATGCAGCTGGCCCAGCTCAAGGTCGCCCGCCTTCTCGCTGATCCCGACTCGCCCGAGGTTGATGGGGACTCGGTTCCCGGACACGAAGGTCTGACGGCCGCTGCGTTCGACCCCCAGACCACCTTTCCGGCGCCGTAGGGTTCGAGGCCGTGAAGCAGGACACGTACACGCACGGGCACCAGGCGGTGGTCGTCAACCAACACGCGCGGCGCACCGTCGAGACCTGCGCCGCATTCTGTCGTCACGTCGTCGAGTCTGGATCGCGGGTTCTCGACGTGGGGTGTGGCCCGGCCACGATCACGGTCGGGCTCGCTCGGTGGGCATGCGACGGCTCCGTGACGGCGATCGAACCAGGCGGCGACATCCTCGAGGCCGCCCGCCAGACCGTTGCCGAAGCGGGGGTCGACAACGTGTTCGTCGAGGAGGCGTCGGTGTACGAGCTGCCCTACGAGGACGACTCGTTCGACGTTGCCTATGCGCACCAGGTGATGCAGCACCTCACCGACCCCGTGTCGGCGCTCAGCGAGATGCGGCGGGTCGTGCGGCCCGGCGGTCACGTCGCGGTGCGTGACTCGGACTACGACACGATGCGGTGCTTCCCCGAGAGCGAGGCGATCGACAGGTGGCGCGACGTCTACCGCAAGGTGTGCCGCCACAACGACGCGGAGCCGGACGCCGGCCGCTACCTGCTCTCGTGGTGCCGAGAGGCCGGGTTGGCCGACGTCGTCATGACCGCGTCGGTGTGGAACTACTACCTCGACGAGGACCGCAGGAACTGGGGCTCGTCGTGGGCCGATCGATGTCTGACGTCGAGCTTCGGCCAGCAGGCGATCGAATACGGCTACGCGACTCTCGCGGAGATGGAGGAGATCGCCGCCGGGTGGCGAATCTGGGCGGAGGATCCCACCGGGTACTTCCACTTCATCCACGGTGAGGCGGTGGCCGTCGTGGGGGAGGGGGCATGAACGACCGGACCGCGACCTGGAAGCGGGATGAGATCCCGCTGACCTACCCAGCGTTGATCGAGCGGGCCGGGGCGCTGTTCGCCGACACCGAGGCGATCTCCGACGGCGACGTGTCGATGTCCTTCGCCGAGCTCGCCGACCGGATCGAACAGTGTGCCGGTGCGTTGGTGGCGTCCGGAATCGAGCCGGGCGACACGGTCGGCGTGTGGGCGCCCAACGCCTGGGAGTGGGTGGTCGCCGGGCTCTCGATCCTTCGATGCGGCGCTGTGATGGTGCCGGTGAACACCCGGTTCAAGGGGCGTGAAGCCGCCTACGTGTTGGGCAAGGCCCGCGTGAAGTTGCTGTTCAGCGTGGTCGGCTTCTTGGGGAACGACTACGTCACCGACCTCGAGGAGTCGGGCGAGACGGTGCCGACGCTGCGTGAGATCGTCGTGCTGCGCGGCGACACGCCTGAGGGGACGGTCTCGTTCGCCGACTTCCTCGCTCGGGCGTCGGACGCGGATCGACGTCGCGCGGTGGCGCGTGGCGCCGCCGTGGAGCCAGGCGACCTCGGCCTCGTGATGTTCACGTCCGGCACGACGGGTCTGCCCAAGGGCGTGATGGTCACCCAGGGACCGATTCTGAGTGGCTTCCAGCACTATGCGGCGCAGCTCGGCATGTCCGAAGGCGACCGCATGCTGGTGATCAACCCCTTCTTTCACGCCTTTGGGTTCAACGGCGCGATCACGCCGTGCTTCATGCATGGCGCGACGATCCTGCCCCACCCCGTGTTCGACGTGGCCGCCGTGTTGGCGCGCATCCAGGACGATCGGGTGACGGTGCTGCCCGGACCCCCGGCGATCTTCCAGAGCCTGCTCAACCATCCCGAGCTCGACACCTTCGACGTGTCGTCGCTCCGGTCGGCGCTCACCGGCGCCGCATCGATTCCGGTCGAGACGGTGGAAGCAATGCGCGACCGGCTCGGGTTCGACGTGGTCGTCACCGCCTACGGGATGACCGAGACCCATGGGCTGGCCACGCTCTGCATGGCCGACGACCCGCCGGAGGTCGTCAGCGCCACGAGCGGCCGGGCGATTCCCGGCGTCGAGCTGCGGATCGTCGACGACGACGGCGTCGATGTGCCGACCGGCGAGCCGGGGGAGCTGTGGGTGCGCGGCCAGATGGTGATGAAGGGCTACCTCGACGCACCTGAACAGACGGCCGACACAGTCACGCCGGACGGATGGCTGAAGACCGGCGACATCTGCGTGATGAACGACGAGGGCTACATCGACATCACCGACCGCAAGAAGGACATGTTCATCAACGGCGGGTTCAACGTGTACCCCGCCGAGATCGAGCGGGTCATGTTGGAGCACCCGTCGATTGGGCAGGTCGCGGTGATCGGGGTTCCCGACGAACGGCTGGGCGAGGTCGGCGCGGCCTTCGTGGTCGCATCGCCGGAGGGCCCGCCCGATGTCGACCAGCTCGCGGCCTACTGCCGCGACCAGATGGCCAACTACAAGGTTCCCCGCCACATCTGGGTCGTCGACGAACTTCCCCTCAACCCCTCCAACAAGGTCCTCAAGACCGAGCTCCGCGACCAGGCCACCGCCCTCCTGTCGTCCTGAGCGCGGTGGGGTAGGGGCGGCCTGCTGGCGCCCGAGCCCGATTCGTTCTGCAGGGTTTGCGGTGCGAAACGACTCGGGGTGGCTGTCGAGTGGTGCGACAGCCGCGTCGGCCAGGATCTGCAGGGCGTGGCTTCGCTACTGTCGGCGCCCATGGCCGACGGCATCTATGCAGGCGTGAGGGTCGTCGAGTTGGCGAGCGGCATCGCCGGTCCCTACGCCACGAGGATGCTGGCCGATCACGGCGCGGACGTGGTGAAGGTGGAGCCGCCCGAAGGCGACGCCTATCGATCCGAGCCGGGCTTTCAGACCTTCAACCGCAACAAACGCTCGGTTGTGGTGTCCGACGCCGAGCTGAACCAGTTGTTGGCCACCGCCGACGTCGTGGTGGTCGACACGCCTGGCCAGACGGAGGCGCTCCGGGGCAGCGCCCCCGGCGCCGTCATTCTGTCGATGGCCCCCTGGGGTGAGCGCGGTCCCAAGGTCGATGATCCGGCGAGCGATGGCCTGGTCTCGGCCGCGACCGGCATCGGATGGAACCAGGCGTCCTACACCGAAGGGCCGGTCGACGTCGTGCTTCCACTCGCCAGCTACGGCGCCGGTCTCCTCGGTGCCCTGGCGATCGCGGCGGGCCTGTATGCGCGTGAACAACACGAAGCCGCCCCCACCTACGAGGTCAGCCTGGTCGCCGGGTCGGCAGCCATGCAGTGCGGCGACTTCTGGATTCCCGAACTCCCGCGCGAACGCGACGGCACCGCTCCGCTCGGTAGCAACGGTCGCATGCCCGTCTATCGGCCCTTCCAGGCCGCCGACGGCCGATGGTTCTTCTTGGCCTGTGGGACTCCGGCGTTCTACGAGAAGATGGTCGAAGCGGTCGGGCGCCCGGACCTTCTCGATGAGGAACGGTTCCCCAGCCCGCCGTGGGGCCTCCTCGATCTCGAGGCCCTGGCGGCGATCACGCCCATCGTCGAGGAGCTGTTCGCGTCGAAGCCACGCGACGAAT
>CAYUBX010000320.1:0-4746 GCA_964443165.1 uncultured Acidimicrobiales bacterium | reverse complement strand
GCCGGCCCCGACCCAGACAGGCCGGTCACTGCGTCGAGCAGCGACTCGCTCGTCCGCACGACGGTGCCAACGGCGCCCAGGATGTCCTCCGCCCACGCGAGATCGTCCTCACCCGCAGCCTCGTTCCCGCAGATCGCAGCGGCACCCTCACCCACGAGCGCAGGTGTGTTGGGCATGCACCGGATGGTCGGCACGTCGCCCAGAGCGTCGCCGAGCGTCGCGAGCGTGACGCCCGCCGCGACCGACAGGACCCGTTCCGCCCCAGCCGAAGCGACGGCGGCGGCAGCCGCGGGGATGACATCCGGCTTCGTCGCGAGGATCACGCCTGACGAGGCCTCGACATCGGCCACGGCACGAACTCCATGGGTCGAGGTGAGCTCCTCGCGACGAGCGTCCACCGGCTCGACGACAGCGACCCCATCGGGATCGCGCCCCGCGGCAAGCAGGCCCCCCAGGAGGGCCTCGCCCATCTTTCCTCCGCCGACAATCAGCACATCCGCCATGGCGAAGACGTTAGCGCTGCCCTCCCACGAGCCCGCCCGTGAGATACGAAGGCCGGGGGCCGCTTGTTCCACCGCACTTCCCCGATCGGTGGAGGCGAGACGGCACCCCGACGACATTCACTATACATCAAAGATACTGAAAAACAACGACAGATCTCACGAGCTCTCAGACCGGTCGAGAACCGACCGAAACCCCAGTCGCAGAGCCATCGGCCAGTAGCGCTCGACGTACTCCCACATCGATCCGAGGATCCGGTCGAGTTCATCGGCATCGATGGCGTCCACCCCGATCTCGCCGGTGAGGAACAGCGCGTCCTCCGGACCGATGCCGAACTGAGCTCCGACGAGCTCGTAGTTGCGCCGGAGAACGAACTCATAGAGCGGCGCTGGCTCGTCGACCGGCGCGGGCAAGAAGTAGGTCTCGTACTTGAGGGTCCGCTGACCGAGCGTGAACCACAGCGTCGTCACATCGCGCACCTCGCCCTCGAGTCGCACGTACCAACGACGTGGGATCTGCTCGTCGCGCGAGACGTCGAGGACGATCGGGACCTCCACGAGTTGCTCGGCGAACCAGGTGTCGAGAAACGATTCCAGCCGCTCGAGTTCCTCGGCGGAGGCGGGATCTTTGGTCATCGCCTCAGGCGCAGTCGACGAGCTCGCGCTCGGTGAGCCGTTCGAACACGTCGACGGCGGCGCGGGCGCTCTGAGCCCACGTGTGACGGCGGGCTTGCTCGGCGCCGTTCTCGCCGAGACGCAGCGCGAGGAGGGGATCTGCGAGAACTTCGTCCACGCGCGCGGCGAAATCGACCGGATCGCGATCCCCGACCAGAAAGCCGGTGGTCCCGTCGATCACATTGTTGCGAAGACCGCCGACGTCGGAAGCAACAACGGGGGTCCCGCAGGCGGCCGCCTCGAGCGCGACGAGGCCGAACGACTCGCTTCGGCTCGGCACGAGGCACACGTCCGCCGCCCGGTAGAAGGTGGACAGGAGATGGTGCGGCTGCGGCTCGACGAAACGCACACGATCACTGAGGCCCCAGTGTGCGATGCGCTTCTCGAGCTGCTCGAGAGTTCGTTGCCCCTCGGGCCCGCTCGGTCCACCCACGATCGCCAGAACTGCGGAGGTGTTGCGCAGCCTGGCGAGCGTCTCGACCGCGAGGTCGACACCCTTGAGCGGCTGGATCCGCCCGACGAAGAGCAGCACAGGTCGCTCGCCGAGGCCCACCGCTTGCCGCGCCGCCCAGCGCTGACCGGGCGAGAAGAACGCCAGGTCGACGCCCGGCGTGAGGATCTCGAGGCGCTCGGGCGGAACGTCGTAGAGGCGGGTGAGCTGGCCGGCCTCGACGCCGCCGGATGCGAACACGGTGTCGGCACACCCGATCACCTGCTCCTCGGCGAGGATTCGCTCCCGTGGCTCCGGATCACCCGAGAGGTCCTTCACCTTCCCGAGAGTGTGGAAGGTGACCCCGAGCGGGATGTCGAGCCGGTGCTTGAGGTCGTGCCCAGCCATCCCGCTCAACCAGTAGTGCGCGTGAATCGCGTCAGCGGGACGATCCTGCAGATGTTCGGCCACCCGGTCCGCGAATCCACCGATGACGGCCGGCAGATCTTCTTTCGGCAGGTCGGGTGAGCCGACGTCCACGTGAACGACGCGCACTCCGGGTTCGACGTCGACCACATGGGGCTGGTTCACGTCGGAGCGCCGCGCGTAGATGTCGCAGGCGACGCCCTGATGAGCCATCGACGTCGCCAACTCGCGCACGTACACGTTGAGGCCACCACCGTCACCGGTGCCCGGCTGGGCGAGCGGCGAGGTGTGCATCGAGAGCACGGCGAGACTCTTCACAGGACGTCCAACAACGCGCGGGGACGCCCTGTTCCCAGGCGGATCACGGGTGAGAAGTTACGTGATCGGCGCCGTGGCGGCTCAGCTGACGGGTTCGGCGTCCCGGAATCGACGCGCGATCTCGCACTGGAGGAGATCGATCCTCTCGTGAAGCAGGCGTCGAGTAGCGGACACCTGGCGCTCGAATCCCTCGAGCGCGATGGCCAGGTCATCGATCTCCGCAGCGCCGTACTCGGGGAGTGCCAGGAACGTCGACGGGCCGACGACCGCATCGATCTGGGCCACGAACGAGTCGTCCGGGTTCAACGCATCACCACCGCGCGTCGACGGAACCGTCTCGCCGCCACCCATCACGTCGGGAATGCGGCGGATCAGCTCGGTGAGATCCTGCGGATCACCGCCGCGCTCACGCCTCTCGAGTTCGGCACAGAGAATGTCGATGCGGCCCTGCGCGAGGCGACGCACATAGGACACCTGGCCCTCGATGCGATGGAGCTCATCGCGGCGGGTGTAGAGAGCCTCGAGCTCGGCTTCGTCGCTGTCCACGAGAAAGGCCGGGGCGAGGACGCGTTGGACGTCGGGGTGGTACATCGTGGCTCCAGTGTCGGCTCACCACCTTTCGGCCCATGTCCGACGTCGCTTGAGCCTTCAGGCACACGAGTCGCGTCGGCGTCTCACCCGATGACGAGCTCGGTGGCCCACGCCCACGCCGGTGCGGCGACGATCGCCGAGTCCAGACGGCGGACGGCCCATCCTTCGCCGTGCCCGAACCATCGCACGAGCGCGGGCCCCAGCGGGAGCGCGACAAGCAGCAGCAGGGTGAACCGCCAGGCACGATCCGGTTCCAGAGGAGGGACTGCGAGTTGGACGGCGGTGAACACGACGGCCGCCGCGCCGATCAGCCCGGCAATCTGCCCGGAGACCCTGACCCGGGTGTCGGCACCGACGAGATAGACACCGGCGTCGTACATCACGAGCGCCCACACGAGGATCACCGCGGAGCCGAGTTCGCGGTCAGCCGCCACCACCGTGCTCGAGCCCGCCACGGCCGGAAGCAGCCACGCGCCAACGAGCGCTCCGGTGCGGGTGAGAATCACGTCGCGACCACCGCGCATCAGCACTGCGATCACGAGGCTGCCGACCGCCGAGGCAATGACAGTGAGACCGACCAGCCGGACATCGATCGCCGCCGCGGCGACCGCAGCGGCTGTCACTGCAGAGGCGAGGAGGCGATCCACGCTCAGCGCGCTGGCCGCCTGCCAGGCGGCAACCGCGGCAACCGCGGCCAGCACGCCGGCGAGCACGGGGACGCTCCACCACAGCGCCGCCATGAGGACGACAAACCACGCGGCTCCCCATCTGATTCGCGACGACGCCGCGGTCACCCGCGGCGCGAAGAGGTCGGCCAGCTGGCTCAACGTCCGCCCGACACCGGCGGGAGCACGGCCACCTCGTCGCCAGCAGCCACCGGCGAATCGCCCTCCACCGCCTCCCCGTTGAGCCACACGCGACTCGCATCGAGGATCTTGCCGAACTCGGGGCCGTAGGCAGCGAGGGCCTGGTCCAGCACGCCACGCACTGAGTCCGCGTCGTACTGCGCAGACCCGGTTCCTGCGGCCTCGCGAGCGCCAGCAAACAGACGCAGGGTGACAGCGGCCATGGGGCGGAGCCTACCGTCGCCGGACAGGGGCATCAGTTGGGTACGGTTCGCCCCCGTGACCGGTGTCGAAGTGTTGGTGATCCGCCACGGCCAGTCGGAGTGGAACGCTGCGGGGCGGTGGCAAGGCCACGCCAACCCGCCGCTGACCGACATGGGGGTCGCTGAGGCACGGTTGGCCGCGACCACCATCATGACCGACCTCGAACTCGTCGCATCGTCCGACCTCGAACGGGCGAATCACACCGCGCGGGTCATCGCGATACAGCTGCAGCTCGAGCCGGTGGTCGTTCTCCCCGCGTTTCGTGAGCGGCACGCCGGACCCTTCGAAGGGCTCACCCGCGTCGAGATCAACGAGCGGTTTCCGGGCGCGATCGAGCGTCGCGACTGGCCGGAGGGCTTCGAGGCGGACGACGAGCTGATGGCGCGCGTCGTCCCTGCGATGCACGACATCGCCGCCCGTCTCACCCGCCGGGGGCTCGTGGTCGCCCATGGCGGCGTCATTCGAGCCCTCGACCGCGTGACATCAGCACCCGAGGAGTCGATCCCCAACCTCGCGGGTCGCTGGTACCACGTGGGAGCCGACGGGTTGACCGCCGGCCAACGCGTCGAATTCGTGCCCGAGGGCGTGGATCTCGGAATCGAGTAGCGACCGAGCAGCCGCTGCTCTCAGGAGGTGCGGTTGTGTAGCTCGACCACAGGCGCCAGCGGGCCGTCATCATCGACGTCATCGATGTCAG
>CAYUBX010000319.1:0-4747 GCA_964443165.1 uncultured Acidimicrobiales bacterium | reverse complement strand
CTTCACCGAATAGCGAGCCAGATCGGCAGCGGTCTCGAGGGCGTTCTCTACGTACTGGACGAGCCGTCGATCGGTCTGCATCAGCGCGACAATCGCCGCCTCATCGAGACGCTGCTGCACCTCCGCGACCTCGGCAACACGGTTCTGGTGGTCGAGCACGACGAGGAGACCATCAACGAGTCTGATTGGGTGGTCGACATCGGCCCCGGCGCGGGCGAACACGGTGGTGAGATCATCTACAGCGGTCCGGTCTCGGGGCTGCGCAAGGCGAAGAGCTCGGTGACCGGGCAGTACCTGGCGGGCAAGAAGGAGATCGCGATCCCCGAGATGCGGCGGTCGGCTCTCACCGAGCAGCTCGTGGTGAGGGGGGCTCGCGAGAACAACCTCGGAGAGATCGACGTCTCGTTCCCGCTCGGCGTCTTCGCCTGCGTCACCGGGGTGTCGGGGTCGGGCAAGAGCACGCTCGTCAGCGAGATCCTCCACAAGGCCTTGATGCAGCGGATCTACAAGTCGAAGGCCGTGCCGGGTCTCCACACCTCGGTCGACGGCTGGGAAGCGCTCGACAAGGTGATCGACATCGATCAGTCGCCGATCGGCCGCACGCCGCGATCCAACCCGGCGACGTACACGGGCGTGTTCGACCACATCCGCAAGCTCTTCGCGGCCACCAACGAAGCGAAGGTGCGCGGCTATCTGCCGGGGCGGTTCAGCTTCAACGTCAAGGGTGGTCGCTGCGAGGCGTGCGCTGGCGACGGCACGATCAAGATCGAGATGCACTTCCTCCCCGACGTGTACGTGCCGTGCGAGGTGTGCAAGGGCGCTCGGTACAACCGCGAAACCCTCGAGGTGCGGTTCAAGGGGATGACCATCTCCGACGTGCTCGAGATGCCGTGCGAGGATGCGCTGGAGTTCTTCGCGGCCCAGCCAGCGATCAGCAGGCACATGCAGACCCTCGTCGATGTGGGTCTGGGTTACATCCGGCTCGGCCAGCCCGCCACCACCCTCTCGGGCGGCGAGGCGCAGCGGGTGAAGCTGGCGAGCGAGTTGTCGAAGCGCTCGACCGGCCACACGATTTACATCTTGGACGAGCCCACGACCGGCCTGCACTTCGAGGACATCCGTCGCCTGCTCACGGTGCTTTCCCGGTTGGTCGACCAGGGGAACACCGTCATCGTGATCGAGCATAATCTCGATGTGATCAAGACCGCCGACTGGGTCATCGACATGGGGCCCGAGGGCGGAAGTGGGGGTGGCCAAGTCGTCATCGCCGGGACGCCGGAGACGGTTGCGGACACGCCGGAGAGTCACACCGGCCGATTCCTCAAGCCGCTGCTGGCCGGGAGGGGTTGAACCAATGGTCAGGGGAGTCGACGAGCTGGCCCGCGGGTACCGCGACGGCACCATCACACCGACCCAGGCCGTCGAGGAATGTCTCGCGGCGATCGACGAGCTCGATGGCACGGTCGGTGCGTGGCAGGCGCTGTACGCCGACGAGGCGCGTGTCGCCGCGGTGGGCGCCACCGAGGCACTCGCCAGCGGCCACGCGGCCGGACCGTTCCACGGCGTGCCATTCGCGCTCAAAGACATCGTCGACGTCGAGGGTCGGGTCACCACCGCGGGATGTGCGGAGTGGGCCGATCGGATCTCTCCCGCGACGGCGACGATCGCCGCCCGACTCATCGCAGCCGGTGGGATTCTCATCGGTAAGACCAAGACGGTGGAGTTCGCCATGGGCGGCTGGGGGACCAACCAGCACATGGGCACTCCGTGGAATCCGTGGGATGCCCAGGTCAAGCGGACCCCCGGTGGTTCGTCGTGCGGTTCGGGGGCCGCCGTCGGGGCCGGAATGATCCCGTGCGCGATCGGCACCGACACCGGCGGGTCAGTTCGGTTGCCCGCGGCGCTTTGCGGGATCGTCGGATTGAAGACCACTGAAGGACTGCTCCCGATCGACGGGATCGTTCCTCTGTCGCACACCCTCGACACCCCGGGTCCGATGGCCCGTTCCACTCTCGACACCGCTCTGATGTTCGATGCGATGCGCGACGTGAGCCAGGCGAGCGTGGGGCGTCAGTGGTCAGACGGCCTCGGGATCTATGCAGACATGCAGCGGGGAGTCGAGGGGCTGCACTTCGCGGTTCTCGGGGAGAGCGACCGGGCGGGTGTCGGGGCCGAACAGCTCGCGGCCTACGACGCGGCGCTGGAGCTCCTCGTGGAGTCGGGTGCGTCGGTGACCCCGTTCGATCCGCCGAAGCCGTTCGACGCCATGAAAGACGCGACCTTCGCGATCGTCACCGCCGAGGCGTATCACCACCACGGGCACCTGATGGACGATCCCGACTGCCGGGTCGATGAGAACGTCCGTGGCCGGATCCGGCCTGGGATCGACATTCGCGCCACGGAGTACGTGGCCGCCATGCTCGAGCGGCGACAGGACCAGCACGAGTTCGCGGTGGCCTTCGCCGGATTCGACGCTCTGGTCACACCCACCACCCCCGATCTCCCGTTGCCGGTCGACGGGATTGACGAATCCGGCACGCCCGCCCACTTCACACGGGCGGGCAACTATCTCGCGATGTGCGGCACGTCTGTCCCGAGCGCGGTCACCGATTCAGGGCTCCCCGCCTCCCTTCACGTCTTGTGTCGCGGGGGTGACGAGGCGCTCGCCCTGCGGATCACCGCAGCGTTCGAGCGAGCTCGCGGGCTGCTGCCCTCGCCGGCGATCTTCGCCGCGTGACGATCGGGGCGCTCGGGCTCCCGCGCGGGATGTACGAGCGCTTGGACGCGCTGTTCCGAGCGGACCCCTACGCCAGGCGTCTCGGTGTCGAGATCGTCCAGTGGTCGGTCGGCTCCGCGACGATCGCCGCCACCGTCGGGGACGATCAGGTGAACTTCGTCGGTGTGGGCCACGGCGGTCTGATCTTCTCCCTCGCCGACATCGCCATGTCGGTGGCCTCGAACAGCGAGGGCCGGATCTCCCTCGCGATCAGCTTCACCATCGATTTCCAGCGAGCGACCTCGCCGGGGGACCGCATCGAGGTCACGGCCACCACCGTGAACCAGACCCGCCGGCTCTCCACGCACGAGGCGGTCGCCATGGTCGGGGATCGGCGGGTGGGCTCGGGGCGGGGCATCACGTACCGCATCGACGACTGGCACTTCGGTGCCGACGCTTGGCCGGAGGAGTGGCGGGCGGCGCACTGAGTGACCGTCGTCAGGCGTCGAGGTGAGCCGTGCCTCGCCCCGCGGGCGACGAACTCCACTCGACCAGGCGAAGCGCTCGGATGGGCGAGCGACGCGTTCGAGGAAGCCCGCGTGATCCCGTGGTGAAGATCGTCCGAGTTGTCGTCGCCGACCCAGGACGACAGCGCGGTTCGGACCTCGTACCCGAACCCCGTGTTCTCGAGGACCCTGGCCGAGGCGATGTTGTCCGGATGCAGCACGGCGTGGACCCGGATGACTCCCTGCACCTCGAAGAGCCACTCGAGCATCGCAGCGCCTCCGCTCTGTCGAGACGCGGCGGCCGCAACAGGAGTCGCTGGGTGCGGAGTGGCCGGTCCGTCGCATGATTCAACAACCCGGTAGCGTCGCTTCATGCCAGTCGCAGCAGTCAACGGTCAGCAGATCAGCTACGAGGACAACGAGACCGCCGGCCCGGCGATCATCTGGAGCCACGGCTTCCTGATGGACCACACGATGTTCGACGCGCAGGTGGAGGCCCTGGGCGACAGGTACCGCTGCGTTCGCTGGGACGAACGCGGCTTCGGCGGGACGCCCGCCACCGGGCCCTTCAGCTATTGGGACTCTGCGGATGATGCGGTCGCACTGCTCGACCATCTCGAGATCGGACAGGCGGTGTTCGCCGGCATGTCCCAGGGCGGCTTTCTGAGTCTTCGGGCCGCCCTTGCCCACCCCGACCGGGTGAGCGGGCTCATCCTCATCGATACCCAGGCCGGAGTCGATCCACCGGAGGCCAATGCGGGCTACGAGGCCATGGTGGGCCACTGGATGTCCGATGAGCCCCTCGGGGAGGTGGGTCAGTTCGTCGCGGGCCTGCTGCTCAACGAGCCGGAGCTCAACGAGAGGTGGATCGCGATCTGGGAGAGTCGACGCGGGCCGCAGATGGAGTTCGCCGCGCACGCGCTGCTGTCGCGGGACGACATCACCGGTCGCGTCGGCGAAATCGCATGTCCCGCCCTCGTCGTCCATGGCGAGGACGACCAAGCCATCACCATGGACCTCGCCGAGTCGCTGGAGGCGAGCCTGCAGGATTGCCGTGGACTCCTGCGTGTCGCCGGCGCCGCCCACGCGCCCAACATGACCCACCCCGACCAGGTCAACGCTGCGATCGACGCCTTCCTCGCGGGTCTCTGATCGCCGAGTCGCCCGCTCGGTCGGTCTCGGAGATGGCGCGCGAGGATCGCCTCGCGAGCCGCTGCATCGGATGGCGGGACGAACACCAGCCGATCGAAGCGGCCGGGTCGTAGGGTACGGGTCGAGTCACCACCAGGGGTTTCTCGATCAGCCGCCCGGTCGAACCGCCTCCGCCGGGTCGAGCCGGGCTGCTCGCGCTGCGGGGTACAGCCCGGCGAGAGCGCCGATCAGCAGAGCCGCACCGACCCCGAGAGCGAGGGCGGACACCGGTACCGACACGACCCAGTCTTGGCTGTTGGCGTACCCGGCCGTGATCGCGGCCCCGATGGCGACTCCGGCCACTCCGCCGAGCGCGGCGAGCATGGCGGACTCA
>CAYUBX010000318.1:0-4753 GCA_964443165.1 uncultured Acidimicrobiales bacterium | reverse complement strand
GACTCCATCAGCGACGTCGAAGCGCTTCTCGACCTCGACGCAGCGGCCACCAAGGCGGGCAAGTCCGTGATCGTCGGCGCCGGCTTCTCACCGGGGGTGTCGTGCCTGCTCGCCCGCCACGTCGCGCGTGCCGGCAGCGGCGGACCCGCCTGTCAACGGCAGCTCCATCGAGCCCGGACCGGGTTCGCGGTCGACTTTCGCAACGGCCACTGGCGTCGGCGCCCGGGAGGGTCCGGCCGTGAGTTGGTGTGGTTTCCTGATCCGTTGGGCGCGCGCGACTGCTATCGCGGCGCACTTCCCGACGCGCTCCTGCTGGTTCCCGCGTTTCCCGACGTGGAGCGAGTCACTGCCCGGGTGGCCGCGACGCGTCGCGATCGACTCACTGCCGTTCTTCCGATGCTCCGACCACCACATCCCGAAGGCGGACCCGGCGCGATCCGCGTTGAGGTGCGCGGTCGCCGGGGGAGCCAACAGCGCACCGAGATCGTTGGCGTCATCGACCATCCGAGCGCCGCAACTGCCGCGGTCGCCGCGATCGCTGCCGAGTGGTCCTTGAGCGATGAGCTTCCTCCGGGAGCCTGGGGTCTCGGCATGCTCGACGACCCCTTGCCCTGGCTCGCGGAGCTCGCGCGACGCGGCGTTCGAGCCGCCACGTTCGAGGGCGTTTCCGCCGGCTGAACCGCATTTCACCGTCTCGCGCGGTGAACTCTCATCTGTTCCAGCACAAAAACGCTCAAGCGCCCCCATCTGTGTGCCGATAGCACCCCTGTGGCGTCTTCCCGGCGCCGCCATGGATGGACAGAGGGAGCTGGCTACACGTGGCCGTTGACAAGGACGTCGCTGCCCGAATCGAAGACAACCTGGAACTCGTCAAGCACGTGGTCTTCCAGGTTGCCGTGCACTTTCCGCGGCATGTCGAACGCGAGGAGCTGGCTCGAGCCGGCGCTCTTGGGCTGGTCGAGGCCGCCCAACGTTACGACGAAGAACGCGGTGTGCCCTTCGAGCGATTCGCAGCACAACGCATTCGGGGTTCGATTCTGGACTCGGTGCGAGCCGCCGACTGGGCACCGCGCTCGGTCCGCAACCTGGCCCGCAATCTCGAGGCAGCCGAACAACGCATCGCCAACCGCACCGGTCGCCAGGCGACCGACGACGAGTTGGCCGACGAACTGGGCATGGACATGCGCCGCCTGCACAACCTGCGGCATCGGGTGTTCCGCTCCGTGGTTCTCGCACTGGATCACTACGTCGCACCGGATGAGGACGAGGAGCTCACCCTCATTGATGTCCTCGCAGATCCCGACTCGCTTGAGCCGGGCGAGGAGATGGAGGTCCGCGAGATGCGCGGGTATCTCCGCGACGCGGTTCGTCTCCTCCCTGAACGTCACCGTGCGGTGATCGTCGGGTACTTCCTGGAGGGGGTGAGTTCGCTCGAGCTCGCCCGCTACCTCAACGTGACCGAGTCACGCATCAGCCAGCTGCGCTCCGAAGCGCTCGAGATGCTGCGCGAAGGCATCGAGAGTCAGTTCGAGCAACATGTCGTGAGCCCGCTCGAGGTGAAGGGCCGCGTGGCCCGTCGCAAGGCGCGGTACGCCACGGCGATCAAGGAAGCCAGCAGTTGGCAGTCCCGGATCGTGTCCGGTGATCTGACTCACCCGCCCAAGATCGACCTCACCGATGACGAGGTGATCGCCGACCTCGACGAGATGGCCGAGCCAGATCCCGCCGAGCGGAGCTGACCGAGCCGCAGTTGAGTCACATCGGTGTCAGACACCAGAGTGACTCAACTTCAGAAGCGGACCTTTTCCTGCCACTCCGTGAGCAGGCCCATCTCCCCGAAGACCTCTAGGTCTTCGGGGAGTTTGCGTCCCCAGACCATGAGGAGCAGGTCCGACGCGGGCCCGCGTGCGGCGACATCGCCCTTGGCGTGAGCGTGCTCGACGTCGATGCCATCGGCGGTGCGGGTGATGACCCACTCGCCGTGCGCGTCGGTGCTGTGGAAATGAAGGGTCTCGCCGTCGCCGGCGAAGATGTCGGGTCGCCGGTCGCCAATGTAGTGCTCCAGGAACTCGTCGATCCCGTCAACCGCGAGGTCGGCGTCGATCGGCTCCGGCTCACCGAGCGCGCCTTGGGCGTCCCACAGGTGCATCGTCGACTCGTTGGCCATTCGACGGAACCAGAACGAGGCGGTCGAAATCCGTGGCGTGAAGGTCCAGACCTCGGCGTCCGGCCCGAGTTCGACCAGCAGATGGTGCAGGTCGGTCACGGCGGTCGCGTGCCAGTCGGACAGGATCGGTGACCGGGGCTCGACGGCTGCGCTGTTGGCGGCCGTGCGCTCGCCGGCGCGAATCGAATCGGCGACGAGCGTCCAGACACCGGCGCAGTGCGTGATCAGCTGCTCGAGGTCCCAACCCGGACACGACGGCACGGGCTGAGAGAGGTCAGCGGTCGCGGCGATCTCGCTCAGCTGATCGCCGTTGACGGCCAGATGATGCAGGTACTGCTCGGGGGTCATGCGCTTCCTCGTGGGTCGCTCGTCTCGGTGTCGTCCTCGGTGTTGATCCATGGTGCCAGTCGGGGGAGGACGACGATGAGCGACCCCGCGACGAGAGTCGCGACCCCGACGACCCACCAGCCCCACGCCGGCGGTGCGTCCAGGATGAAGTAGTCGCGGACCGGTCCGATGATCATCGCAAGCAGATAGGCGAGGCCCATCGAGACGATGAGCGTGACGTTGGTCGCTGTGAGCGGGCGGGCGAGTTGGCCGAGGACGACGAGTCCGACGCCGAGGAGAACCAACGCGGCGGCGGTGCGCGCCTCGGCGAGGGTGGCGTCGTCCGAGGTTCGGAGGACCTGGTAGACGACGAACGTCGCCACCGCGGCGACGAACCCCGCGGGTAGTGAGAACCGCAGCACCCGGTTGACGAACCCCGGCCGGGCGCGCCGAGCGTTGGGTGCGAGAGCGAGGAAGAACCCGGGCACGCCGATGCTGAAGGTTCCGATCAGCGTCAGATGCCGGGGGAGGAACGGGAACGGCACGGCGAACGCGCCGGTGGCCGCCGCGAGCAGAACCGCGTAGGTCGCCTTCACGACGAAGAGGTTGGCGACCCGCTCGATGTTGTTGATCACCCGTCGCCCCTCGGCGAGGACCGTGGGCAGGGTGGAGAAGCGGTTGTCGAGGAGGGTCAGCTGAGCGACGGATCGAGTGGCGGCGCTGCCTGCCCCCATCGCGATTCCCATGTCGGCTTCTTTGAGGGCGAGCACGTCGTTGACACCGTCGCCCGTCATAGCGACGACGTGGCCCCGGGCCTGCAGGGCCTTGACCATCGCCCTCTTCTGATGCGGTGTCACCCGACCGAACACGACCATGTCGTCCATCGTGTCGCTCAGGGCGTCGGCATCGTCGATGAGGTCGCGGGCATCGATGTACTTGGTGGCGCCCGGCACCCCGGCTCGTGCCGCCACCGCAGAGACCGTCGTGGGGTGATCGCCGGAGATCACCCGAAGGGTGATGCCTTGCTTGGCGAAGTACCCCAGGATTTCGGGCGCGTCCGGGCGGATCTGATCTTCGAGCAAGACGAGTGCGACCGCGGTGAGGTCGGATGGCAGGGCCTCCTCGTTGGGGGCCGCTCCCGTCGCGAGCGCGATGACCCGTCGCCCGTCCGCGGCGTGGGCCGCGACCCGCTCAGCGGCAGCCGGATCGCCAGTGAGGACGTCGGGCGCCCCGAGGTACCACGTCGTCCCGTCGTCGAAGGTGGTGGATGCCCACTTGCGAGCGCTGCTGAAGGCCACCCGGTCGGTGGGCGTGCGGCTCGGGCTGAGCGGGAACGCGTCGGCGATTGCGTCGAGGGTGGCGTTGGGAGCCGGGTCGGCGTCGGCAAGATCGGCCAGCACTTGGCCGATGTCGACGGCGGCGGCGTTCAGCTCTTCGACCGCCGCGAAGACGATGGCGCCCGTGGTGATCGTGCCGGTCTTGTCGAGACACAGGACGTCCACGCGAGCCAGCAGCTCGACCGATGCGAGTTCCTTTGCCAACGCCTGACGTCGGGCCAGGGCGAGGACGCCGACGATGAAGGCGATCGAGGTGAGCAGGACGAGGCCGTCGGGGACCATGGCGACTGCGGCCGCGACGGTTCCCTGTAGAGCGTTCTGCCACTCCGATTCGGTGTCGAGCAGCGACAGCAGAAGGAGAACCGACACGGGTGGGATGACCCACGTCAGCCAGCGGAGGATCTGGTTGATGCCGTTGCGCAACTCGCTGTTGACGAGGACGAAGCGGCGGGCCTCTTCCGCCAGGCTGCTCGCGTACGACTCGGCGCCGATCTTGGTCGCACGGACATGCCCCGATCCGGCGGCCACGAAACTCCCGGACAGCACTTCGTCGCCAGGGTCCTTGGCGATCGGATCCGCCTCCCCGGAGAGGAGCGACTCGTCGAGTTCGAGCCCGTCCGATGCCACGACGTCGGCGTCAACGACCACCTGATCGCCCGGCTGCAGAACCAACAGGTCATCGGCGACCACGTTGTCGACCGGGTACTCGTCGACTCGGCCGTTGCGGACGATGCGAGCCTGCGGCGCGTTGAGAACAGCGAGCTTGTCGAGGGCCGGTTTGGCTCGCAGTTCCTGGATGATGCCGATCACGCTGTTGCTGACGATCACCCCGGCGAACAACGCATCCCCCGGCTTGTTGGCGACCAGGATGAGAACGAGCAGCGTTCCCATGATGAGGTTGACGGGGGTGAGCACGTTGGCC
>CAYUBX010000317.1:3178-4758 GCA_964443165.1 uncultured Acidimicrobiales bacterium | reverse complement strand
CGAATGACCCCGTCGACTTCCTGGGCGTGCGCGTCGGGCAGGACCGGTTCTGGCTGCTCGGCACCGTGGCACTGATCACCGTTGCCCTGTGGGCACTGTTCAGGTTCACTCGCTTTGGAATCGCCACGCGAGCCTCGGCGGAGAATGAGCGATTCACGACCCTGCTGGGTTTCAACGCCGACTATCAGGCCGGCGTCAGCTGGGTTCTGGCATCCGTTCTCGCCGGTCTGGTGGGCATCCTGGTGGCGCCGATCACCGGGGTCACCCCCAACCTCTTCACGGTTCTTCTGATCTCGTCACTCGGCGCGGCTTTGCTCGGGCGGATGTCGTCGTTCGTGATTGCGGCAGTGGCAGGCTTGGCGCTCGGGATTGTTGATCAGGAGCTGTTCAGGGTCGAGTTCGAATACGGCTGGATCCCCGACATCGGGCTTCGCCGAGCGCTGCCGTTCGTCGTGATCGCGCTCGCGATGGTCATCCGGGGCGAGACGTTACCCTCACGTGGTGCGCTGACCGCCGAGCGGTTGCCGGAGGCGTACGCGCCCCCGCTCACTCGATGGCGGCTGTGGGGCTATGGGGTGCTGGTTGCCGTGGCGTTCGCGGTCACGGTCTTCGCGCCGTTCCAGTACCGGGCCGGAATGCAGAACACCCTGATCGGAGTGATTCTCGCCCTGTCCCTCGTCGTCGTCACCGGGTACATGGGACAGATCTCACTGATGCAGATGGCGCTCGCCGGTGTGTCGGCGTTCGCCGTGGCCTCCTTCGGAACCGAGGCGGGCCTTCCCTTACTGCTGGCGCTTCCCCTGGCCGTCGCGAGCGGGGTGGGCTTCGGGCTGATCGCGGCGCTCCCCTCACTGCGAACCAGAGGGGCAAGCCTTGCCGTCGTCACCCTTGCAAGCGGCCTGGCGATCGAGGAAGTTCTCTTCCAACGATCGGGGTGGTTCGGTCTCCAACGCACCAACAAGTCGAGTGATCCGCCAGAGATCGCGGGGATCGAGTTCGGCCCATCGAGCGAGTTCTTCCTGGGTGATGGCAAGATCCCGACCGGGGCCTTCGGTGTGTTCTTGTTGCTGCTGACGCTGCTGAGCTGCGTCGGGGTGATGCGGCTACGACGCTCGCGGCTCGGAGAACAGATGCTCGCAGTTCGAGCCAACGAGAGGGCCGCCGCCGCGGCCGGCGTCGACGTCGCGGGCGTGAAACTCGCTGCGTTCGGGATCTCGAGCCTGTTGGCCGGGTTGGGAGGAGCTCTCACCGCCTACAAGCTCGGGACCTATGGACCTGACTCGTTCGGGATCTTCGTCTCGCTGACCGTCCTCGCGTTCGCCTACCTCGGCGGCATCTCCACCGTGGGTGGCGCGGTGATGGCTGGAACCCTCTTCACAGAGGGAATCGGCATCATCGTGACCAACGAGTGGTTCATCGATGTTGGCTCGTACACCGCGTACGTCGCCGGCTTCTTCCTGATCGGGACTGCTGTGTACAACAACGAGGGCATCGACGGCTTCCAGCGCACGCAAGTTCTCAGGTTGGTCAACCGTGTGCGTGGCCGCCGTGGGCTTTCGGCGATCGACGCACCTCCGTCC
>CAYUBX010000317.1:0-3168 GCA_964443165.1 uncultured Acidimicrobiales bacterium | reverse complement strand
GAGCCAGCGGATGTCTGACGCGGTCCTTAAGACGAGCGAGCTCACTGTCCGGTTCGGCGGGCTCGAGGCGGTGAAGAACGTTTCGCTCACCTGTCGCCGAGGTCAGCTGACCGGACTCATCGGCCCGAATGGAGCGGGGAAGACCACGTTCATCGACGCGGTGACGGGGTTCCTCCCCAACAACGCCAGCGGCTCCGTGCAGCTCGAGGGTCGCGAGGTTTCGGGCCGCGCACCCCATCGCCTCGCCCATGAGGGACTGACCCGCACGTGGCAAACGCTGGAGTTGTTCGACGACATCTCAGTTCGTTCCAACCTCGCTGTTGCGAGCGAGCGCCTCACCATCAGCGGCGCGGTTCGGGATTTCTTCCGCCCGAAGGGGACAGCTGAGCGGGTCGACGAGGTGATCGAGCTGCTCGACCTTCATGACATCGCTGATCGTCAGCCTCGGGAACTGTCCCAGGGGCAACGCAAGATGGTGGGCGTCGGACGGGCGCTCGCGTCCTCGTCGACGAGGATTCTTCTCCTCGACGAGCCCGCCGCGGGTCTGGACAAAGTCGAGACCGAGTGGTTTGGCGAACAGTTGCGAAAGCTCGTCGATGAAGGCGTCACCATGCTTCTCATCGACCACGACATGGGCCTCGTCTTGTCGGTCTGCGACCACATTCACATGCTCGTGTTCGGGGAGCTCGCGGCGTCCGGGACGCCGCAGGAGATGCGCAACGATCCGGCGGTTCTCTCCGCCTACCTCGGCCACAGCGGGGCGGATAGATGACGGAGAAGCTGCTCGAGATCTCCGACTTGGCGACCGGTTACGACGGTGTGGCGGTTGTGCGCGGTCTCGACCTTCACGTCGAGCGCGGCGAGGTTGTCGCGCTCCTCGGTCCCAACGGTGCCGGAAAGACAACGACCCTCATGACCGTGTCTGGGATGGGTGAGATCCTGGCGGGTTCAGTGAACGTGATGGGTCGGCCCGTTCCACGCCTGCGGCAGGCTCATGTTGTCGCCCGTCGCGGCGTGAGCCATGTTCCCGAGAATCGCGGCATCCTCTTTCAGCTGACGGTTCGCGAGAACCTGCAACTCGCAAAGACGCGCGGCACCGTGGACATCGACCGTGCAGTCGACTTCTTCCCTGCGCTCGGCCCGTTGATGCAACGGCGAGGGGGGTTGCTCAGCGGCGGCGAACAACAGATGTTGGCCCTTGGGCGCGCGATCGTGGCCGAGCCGAAACTGATGATGGTCGACGAGATGAGTTTGGGGCTGGCACCGGTCATCTACGAGGAGCTCATGCCGATCGTTCGTCGGATCGCCGATGAGACCGGCGCCGGCGTCCTCCTAGTCGAACAGCACGTTGACCTCGCGCTCGAAGTCGCGGACCGCGGCTACGTGCTCAACCACGGCGACCTCGTCATGCACGGCGATGCGCAGGATCTCCTCGCCAACCGGGCTCTGCTCGACGCCTCGTATCTGGGCGGAGAGACGCTCGAGTAGTCACTGGTCGGTCCACGAGACGCCGTCGATGTACAAGCGGCCCCCGTCCAGCATCGCCTCGGTGCGCCCACCGACGATTCGGGCGGTGAGGTCCGGATGCGACAGCAGGAAGTGCCTGCCCTCCTCGATCCCAGCCAGGGCGATCTCACCAACTGCCTCAGGCTCGAGACCCCGCTCGAGGTATGCCTGAACTTCGCTGTCGACGGCGGCACCGGTCTGGGAGCTCGATGTGTCGAGGAGAGCGGTTGCGACCGGTCCCGGGCACAGCACTGACGCAGAGACACCCGAACCTGTGAGCTCCATGGCCAGCGCCTCCATCATCCCGACGACGGCGAACTTGCTGGCGTTGTACGCGCCGAGGCCAGGATCGCCTGCCAATCCCGACAGCGACGCAGTGGCGGTGACGTGACCGTGTCCCTGTTCGAGAAGCGCCGGGAGGAACGACCGGAGCCCCATCGCCACACCCTTGACGTTGATGTCGAGAATCAGGTCCCAGTCCTCCCTCGTGCATTCGTTCAACGGTTTCACCAATGCGATTCCGGCGTTGTTGGCGACGAGGTCGAGGTGTCCGAACTCGCTCAGCGCCCTGTCCCGCAGGGCATCGAGTTGAGACTCGTCGCGAACGTCGACGACGGCTCCGAACACCTCTCCTCCCGAAGAGCGCAGTTCGTTGACGGCTGCCTGCAGTCGGTCCTCGTCGAGGTCGCTCATCGCAACGCGCATGCCCCGGTCGAGGCAAGCCAGCACGAGGCCAAGCCCGATCCCACTCGCGGAGCCCGTGACGACTGCGGCGCCGCCGCGCAGATCGACCGTCATGGGTTGACCACGACCTTGCACTGATCCGTCGGAGTTCGGAGAGCCTCGAATGCCTCGGGCAGTTCATCCAACGAGATGGTGTGGCTGATCAGCGGGGAGGGATCGATTCGACCCTGCTCGATCATCTCCATCACGAACTCGTTCTCCGCCCTCGTGTATGTCGCCGGGAACCGCACCGTCGGCTCCTTCGAGTATGCGAGGAGATGGTCGATGGGGTCGGGCGCCATGCAGACGCCCCCTGCGATCACGGTGCCCCCGTGACGCACCAGATCGACGGCCTGGTTGAAGATCCCCGGTCGTCCGACACACTCGACCACAACGTCAGGGGGGCCGCCCAGCAATCGTCCGACCTCGTCGTTCACGTCATCGACGGCCGCCGCGTCGATGACATCGGTGGCACCCATTCGTTCGGCAAGGGCGAGGCGGTGCGGAACGAACTCGCTCACGACGATCCGCCGGGCGCCGAAGAACTTCGCCCACAGAGCTGTGGTGAGCCCGATCGGGCCTGCGCCGAGAATCATCACTGAGTCGCCGATCTCGAGATGCGCCTCCCGCACCAACATCAGACCGGTCGCGAGCGGCTCCACCAGCGCTGCGACGTCATCGGGGATCGTGTCGGGAATCGGGAGGAGATCCGGAGTGCGTACTCGCAGGAATTCGGCATAGGCGCCGTCGGGCTGGTCGTCCCCGAGCGATCCGAAGAACCGCAGCTCAACGCAGCGGTGGTTCTCGCCTTCGAGGCACGGCGGACACGAGCCGCAGCTGAGCTGCGAGATGACGAAGACGCGGTCCCCGACGTCCCACTTTCCCAGCGGCTCGGGCCCGAGCTCGACGATCTCACCGGCGACCTCATGTCCGAGAATG
>CAYUBX010000316.1:0-4776 GCA_964443165.1 uncultured Acidimicrobiales bacterium | reverse complement strand
CCCGACATGCTGCACGGCCGGCTGCTCGGCGGCCTGGCTGCACGCGCGCTCGAGGCCGAGTTCGTCGGACCCGGCATGCGGGTGGCGAGGCTCACGGTCGATCTGTTCCGGCCTGCCGGGTTCGAGGAGATCAGCGTGGCCACGAGCGAAGTCCGGCGCGGGCGTCGCATCACCGTCGCCGACGCGGTCGTGACGGTGGGGGAGCACGCCGTCGCCTCCGCCCGTGCGGTCGTTCTTGCGGAGGGTGATCCTCCGCCGGGCGTCATCTGGGCGGCGCCGGTCTGGGAGTCGCCGCATCCGTCGACTCTTCCCCCTCCACCGGCTCGCGCCGACGACTTGGTCGAGACGGAGCCCCTGTGGCAGTTCCGGATCCACGAGGCCGGCTTTGAGAGCGCTGGTCAGGCGCGGATCTGGACCAACGAGACGGGCCGACTCGTCGACGACGAGCCCGTCACGCCGTTCGTCCGTGCCGCCCTCAGCTCCGATCTGGCCAGTCCGTTGGCCAACGGCGGCGACGTTGGCGTCGGGTACATCAACGGCGACTACACGTTGGCCATCGCCCGCTACCCGACGTCGGACTGGGTCGGTTTGGAGGCCGCCGCCCACCTCGCGGCGGACGGAATCGCCGTCGGTGCCTGCACCCTGTACGACCTCGACGGGCCATTCGCCACCAGCACCACCACCGCCCTCGCGAACCCGATCCTCGAGGGCGGCTGAGTCACCCAGCGAACTCCTCGCACGCATCGCGGAGGGCGTCCCAGAGGTACTGGCCGAAACTGCGGTCACACATGATGAGGTAGCTGGGGTCGTCGGTACGGTCGTGTCGCACGAGGTCGCAGGCCACCTTGGCCACACTCGCACCCACGGCCGCCCCATCGGGCGTCATGTGGTCGCCGAAGTCGATCGAGCACACCTTCTCCAGCGCGGCGGGAGCGGCGATGCCGGTGAGCCGGAACATCGCCCGACTGTGCGTGATGTCGATGACCGTCACGAAGCCGGTCGAGTCGAGCCCGGAGGCGACACCCTCCACCGTGTCGGCGTCGCCGAGGAGCAGCCATTCTCCGGGCCGCATGCCGACGACGAGCACGCCGTTGCGCTCGATCGAGCGAGCGAATGCGAGCTCGAGCTCCGTCGCCGCAACGGAGCTGACGGCCGCCCGAACAGACACCTTCGCCGCTGCGGACTCGTCGCTCAGAGTCAGTCCGTCGAGCGACTCGCCAGGACGGACGACGGGGCTCTCGAACTCAGCCACGGAGACGCTCCCCCGCTGGATCGACGTGAGCGTGGTGCTCCATGACCGTGGCGTCGATTCGACGGCCGTCGACGAGCAACACCGTGACGACCGTGCCGGGTGCGGCCAGTTCGGGCTGGACCTGGCCCAGACACACCGACCGTCCCAGCGTGGGGGACATCCGTGACGAGGTGATCCGGCCGAGGATCTCGTTGCCATCGCGGGTGACGATCTGGGCGGCTTCCTCGGGCACGATCGAGCCGTCGAGCGGCTGGAGTGCGACGAGGACGGGCAGACCCGAACGCACAGCAGGGTCCATCGACCAGGTCAGCTCGGGCTTCCCGGTGAAGTCGTCCTTGTCGAGCTTGATCAGCGAATCCATGCGGACCGTGGGCGCCTTGGTGAGCCCATCGGTGTCCTGCCCGACGATGAAATGACCCTTCTCGAGTCGCATGATCCGCTGCGCCTCCAGTCCGAACGGCGCGACGCCCAGGTCCTCGCCGGCGGCGAGCAGCGCCTCCCAGACGTGCAACCCGTGGCCGGCGGGAACGTGGAGTTCGTACGACAGCTCGCCGGTGAAGCCGATGCGCCACATGATGCAGTCGGCGATTCCGGCCACCGTGCCTGTTCGGACCCGCATGTAGTCGAACGCGTCGGGGTCGAGGTCGACGTCGTCGCAGACCCGTCCCACCAGTTCCCGGCTGCTCGGGCCGGCGACGTTGATCGACGTGTATGCCGTGGTCACCGGCGTCACGTGGACCTGCCAGCTGGGCCGCTCGGTCTGCAGCCAGTTCTCGATCCACTCCCACACCGATGCGGCGCCCGAGGACGTCGTCGTCATGAGGTAGTGGTCCTCGCCGAGCCGTCCGGTGACGCCGTCATCCATCACGACACCGTCTTCGGCACACATCATCCCGTAGCGCACCGACCCGATGGGCAGCTTCGACCACTTGTTGGTGTAGAGCAGGTTCAGAAGTCGGGGAACGTCCGGACCGCGCAGATCCAGCTTGCCGAGGGGTGTGACGTCGATGATTCCGACGTTCTCGCGGACGTTGCGCACCTCTTGGGCGGGGTTGCCGTAGTGATCCGGTCGGATCCACTGGCCGGCGAGGATGGGCGCCATCCCGTTGGCCTCGTGCCAGGGGTGGATCGACGACACCCGAGTCGGTTCGAAGAGCCGACCGGCGAGAGCCCCGAGGGTGATGGGCGTGTATGGCGGGCGCCAGGTGGTGGTGCCGACATCTTCGATGGACTCGCCCAGATGTTCGGCCAGGACCGCCACCGTGTTGACCGTTTCGAGCTTGCCCTGGGCTGGCCCCATCGTGGCCGTGGTGTAGCGCTTCAGCAGTTCGACGGAGTCGTAGCCCTCCCTGGCTGCAGACACCAGATCCTTCGAGCTCACGTCTTCGGAGAAGTCCACGATGCCGTGGGTCGACGAGCGGAAGAGCGCGGGATGATCGGCTCGCCGAAGCGGCGCTCGCTCGTCGGATGGAAAGGCCGGCGTCTCGCCGCCGGACACCGCTCGGGCGGTGGTGGCCTGCAGCGCGTGCCGAACCGCCAGTGCACGCCCCGCGGCGAGCCGTCCGGTCGCGGCTCCGTGATCACACATCTCGTCGAGCGTTCCGTCGCCCGCGAGGCCTCCGGTGGCGAGGACGTTGTCCGGCAGCTTCGAACTGAAGAAGCGCGCTGCAGACGGGTCGTAGACGGGGCGATCGCCCGCCATGTTGAGAAGTGAGGTGGGAGCGGTCCACCCAGCAGCGGTCACGAGCAGGTCCGCGTCGACCGTCCGGCCGCCACCGAGCTCGACCTGATCGAGGCCCTTGCCACCGCGGGCCGCGAGGAGTTCGCCGCCATCGCGGGCATCGACGATCTCCGCGACCGCGATGCCGACCCTCTCGAGATCTGCGGCTGCAGCATCACCGGCGTCGTTGGCGCTGAACACGACCGCTCGAGTCCCCGGAGCCACGGCGTGGAGGTTGATGAGTCGGCGCACCGCCCCAGACAGCATGACGCCCGGCGTGTCGTTTCCGTCGAAGACGTAGGGCCGCTCGATCAGCCCCGGCGCGACCACGAGCGTCTTGGCGCGCGCCTTGATGAGGCGTTCGACGGCGAGGGGATGGTTGCGCTGCACGATCGCGAGCCAGTTGTCTTCGTAGCGGCCGGTCACCGTGGAGTCCGTGAGCACCTCGATGCCCGACGCGAGGATGCGGCCGCGCAGCTCGTCGAGGAGAGCTTGTTCGCTGGTGCCTCCCCACCGGAGATGACCTCCGAGCTGGTGCTCGTGTTCGATCAGCAGAACCGTTGCGCCCGATTCGTCGGCCGCGAGTGCCGCCGACATGCCGGCTGGCCCGCCGCCTGCGACCACCACGTCGGGGTGGGTGTACCGCTTGTCGTGGTAGCGATGCGGCGTGTCGAGATCGACCACGCCACCGGGAGCGAACCGAGCCAGCACCTTCTCGTAGAGCGGCCATAGCCGCTTCGGGCGGATGAAGGTCTTGTAGTAGAAGCCCGCGGTGAGGAAGCGTCCGAAGCGGCCGTTGATCGCCTTGATGTCCCGCTTGAGGCTCGGCCAGACGTTCTGCGCCGAGATCTCCATCCCGTCCTCGAGCAGACGGTGACCGGCTCGAACGTTGGGATCGTCCCCCACCTGGACCATGAGGTTGGGGTCCCATGAATCGGCCGTCATGATGCCGCGCGGCCGGTGGTATTTCATCGAGCGGCTGAACACCGTGACGCCGTCGGCGGCCAGCGCCGATGCGATCGTGTCGCCGGCGAACCCGCTGTGGTGGCGACCGTTCCAGCTGAACCTCACCTGTGTGGTGCGGTCGATCACCTCATGCGGCTGCGATGGCAGTCGGCGAGTCATGCTGATCCCTCTGCCGTTCTGCGTCCGGGCAGCGGTTCGTCACGGAAGGTATTGGTCACCGTGTTTCGCTCGGCGCTGAAGTACCGGCGGCAGCCAGAGCGGCAGTACCAGGTTTCGCGGAGCCAGCCGGCGGTGTTGGCTTCGAGGTAGAGGTAGTCGCGCCACTCCTCTGGCGATGCGGTGTTGGGATCGGGTCGGGTGGACGACTCGCCGACGTAGCGCAGGTCAGCGGCGTTGCGTGGTCCACAGTTGGGGCAGGGGACGATCAGCATCAGTGACCCACCGCTGCGGCGCCCTTCTCGCCGACGAGTGAGCCGGATTCGAAACGTTCGAGGCCGAACGCGGCGATCAGCTCGGGGGTCTGGCCGGTGGCCGCCGCCTCGGCCATCTGTTCACCCGACACCGGGCCGGCCTTGAACCCATAGGTCCCCCACCCGACGTCGCAGAGGAAGCCCTCGACCGGCGTGAAGCCCATCACGGGCGAATAGTCGGGCGTCATGTCGCAGAGACCGGCCCACTGACGCAGCAGCCGCATGCGCGAGAGCCCCGGCATGAGCTCGAGAACGTGGCCGGCCAGCTCTTCCGTGAAGTCGAGCGTCCCGCGGAGGTCGTAGGTGTTGAACGGGTCCACCGCCGCGCCGAAGACCAGCTCTCCGCGGTCGGTCTGGCTGATGTAGAC
>CAYUBX010000315.1:2747-4785 GCA_964443165.1 uncultured Acidimicrobiales bacterium | reverse complement strand
GAGCGCTACGACCGGGCGGACGAGTACATGGAACTGGTGGATCAGCTCTGGTCGAGCTGGGATCCCGACGCGGTGGTGATGGACATGGACACGCCACTGTTCGCCGACCCGGAGAAGGTTCACCGCATCGACTTCGAAGGGCGTTGGTACTCCTCGACAGGTCCGCTCAACGTGTTGCCGTCGCCCCAGCGTCGACCGGTGATCTTCCAGGCCGGCGCATCGGACCGGGGCCGGGACTTCGCCGCGAGATGGGCCGACTGCGTGTTCGCGTTCGGCGGGTCGCCCGCGAGGACGCGCGAGTTTCGAGCCGACCTCGAGGCACGAATGGAACGGCATGGTCGGGACCCTTCAGACCTGCAGGTGATCGTGGCCTGTGGGCCGGTTGTCGCGTCGACCGAGGGCAACGCCGTGACCCGGGCAGCCGAGGTATCGGACCGCATTCCTGCCGAAGCAGCGATCGCCACCATGTCCGGCCACTGGAACGTCGACCTCCGCACGTATCCGCCAGACACGCGAATCTCCGAGCTCGGCGACGTTGAAGGGACCCGAGGGATGGTCGAGGGCTACCGCGACGCAGGCGACCCGACCCTCGCCGAGGTCGCGAAGTCGTACCTCAACATGGCCTCGCAACGCCCGTTCGTGGGCACCCCCGCCCAGGTCGCCGACACAATGCAGCGGCTCTTCGAGGAGGGCGGCGTGGACGGCTTCCAGCTGTCGCCGCAGTGGTACGCGCCCGACTACTACCGCGACATCGTCGACCTACTGATCCCCGAACTCCAGTCTCGCGGGCTCGCCCGGACGCGGTACACCGGAACGACGTTGCGCGACCATCTGACCCAGACCACACCGGAGTGACCGGAGTGACCGGAGTGACCACGTGAGCACGGTTGGAATTCTCGGCGCAGGGCTGAGCGGCGTCGCCATGGCGATCGAGCTTCGGCGACGAGGCATCGACGACTTCGTGGTCTACGACCGGTTCCCCGATGTGGGTGGCACCTGGTATCGCAACACGTACCCAGGGCTGCACTGCGACATCCCCTCGCACATGTACTGCTACTCCTTCGAGCCCAACCCCGACTTCTCGATGGTGTACGCGAGCCAAGCCGAGATTCAGGAGTACATCCGGTCGTGCGCCCACAAACACGGCGTGCTCGACCACATCCGGTTCGAGACGACCGTGGAGTCAGCTCGGTACAGCGACGAGGGCATGTGGAACCTCGAGCTCGCAGACGGCTCTCTCGAAACCCACCGCGTTCTCGTCGGCGCGACCGGCGGGCTCACCGAGCCGCACTACCCACGGGTCGATGGGCGCGAGCGCTTCGAGGGGCTCCAATGGCATTCCGGCTCGTGGCGCCACGACGTCGACCTGGCCGGTCGCCGGGTTGCTGTGATCGGAAGTGCAGCCAGCGCTGTTCAGGTCGTCCCGGAGGTCGCGCGAGTCGCGTCGGAGCTCTTCGTGTACTCGCGCACGCCCAACTGGGTGCTCCCTCGCGACAACCGCACCTACAGCGATGACGAACGGGCAGCGATGCGCTCGCCCACCGAATGGAACCGCGTCCGGCGCGAGCTCTACCGGCTCGGCCTCGTGTGGCAGGAGGCATTCGAGAAGAAGCCCCGGGCGGTCGAGGACCTCCGTGCCCGCGTCATGGCCGCGATGCGGAGCGCGATCGGCGACGAGGACGTGATCGCTGCGCTGACACCGGACTACGAGCCCGGATGCAAGCGGATCCTGGTGTCGGACAACTACTACCCGGCGCTCGCCTTGGACCATGTCACCCTCGTTCCGCACGCTGTCTCGGAGCTCACCGAGACCGGGGTGGTCGCGAGCGACGGATCCGAACGCACCGTCGACGTCGTGATCTACTGCACCGGATATCGGCTCGGGGGCCGCGAGGACGGACGTCCGGCGGTGGAACTGTTCGGACGAGACGGCGAGACCATGCGCGCCGCGCTGGCGCGGGCGCCCGAGTCGTACCGCGGCGTGGCTGTCCCCGGCTTTCCCAACTACTTCACGATCGCGGGGATCAACGGCGCTCCG
>CAYUBX010000315.1:0-2737 GCA_964443165.1 uncultured Acidimicrobiales bacterium | reverse complement strand
AAGAGCGCGCGGCGCCGGGGAGCTCGCTCCTGTGGCGGGCCCTCGTGGCCGAGGTGGCGGCGGACTACATCGCGCGATGGATCGAACGGCTCATCGCTGACGAGCTGACAGCGATCGAAGCACGAGCGGATGCGACCCACGAGTACAGCGACGCGATCCAGGCCGAGCTCCAGCAGATGAGTTGGGCGGGCGACTGCCCCGGTTGGTATCGCGATCGGACCGGCCGCATCCTTCCTTTCTTCCCGGGAACCTGGGGGCGCCTCCGTCGTGAGATGCGTGACCTCCACGAGAACGACTTCACGGTGCAGTAGGGATGCGACGATCAGACGTCCTGGTGATCGGTGGCGGCATCGCCGGCGTGTCGACGGCGTTGTTTCTGGCCGAGGCCGGGCTCGAAGTGACCGTGCTCGAACGAGGCACCGTCGCCAGTGAGGCGTCTGGCGTGAACGCAGGGATGATCGACGCCCCGGGCGACGCAGGCGTCCCGGATCTCGACTGCACCCTGAAGATGGGCAGCCGCGAGATCTTCCGCAGCCTGGAGGTGGATCGCGGGCATCCCATCGGATTTCGGGAGAGCGGCGAGCTGGTGCTCATCGTCGACGAGCAGGAGCTCGAGTGGGCGGAGTCGCTTCCGCGTCGATCGGGTGTCGAGCTCATCGACCGGAGGACGGTGTGCTCGATCGAACCGAACGTCGGCGACGCTGTCGTCGGAGCAGTGCACATTCCGGGCGGCGCGGCAGCCGAGCCGGCCGACGCAACCCGCGCGATCGCGACCGAGGCGGGACGGGCGGGCGCTTCAATCGTCGAGCACGAGGCGGTCACCGCAATCTCGATGTCGGCGGGCGCCACGGTCACCACCTCAGGCGACTCCTATGGCGCCGACGCACTCGTGATCGCAGCAGGAGCCTGGAGCGGCGCGGTCGGAGCGATGTTGGGCGTCGAAGTTCCCGTCGCGCCGGTTCGCGGCCAGATGTGGGCAACCGAGCCGCTTCCGCCCCGGGTGTTCGCCACGATCGCGGGAGCCGAGTCCGCGACCCATTGGGCATCGAATGCCGCGACCGAGCCACCCGACGTGACGCACATGGCCGGTGAACGGGTCACCCGCCACCTCTACGGACGGCAGAGGGCCAACGGCGAGGTCATCTTCGGCGGGGACCGAGTGCCGGATCGGACAGCGGTCGTCGACCCCGACGGGATCGCCTCGAACCACGGCCACGCCGCCGAGTTGCTGCCGTTTCTCGCCGCGGCGCCACCCGTCCGTACCTGGGCCGGCGTGATGCCCTTCACGACCGACGGTCTCCCACTGATCGGTGTCATCCCGAACCGGCCGGGCTGCTACATGGTGGGAGGCTTGGCCTCGTCCGGGTTCAGCCGTGGCCCGATGGCCGGACGTCTCCTCGCCGACCTCATGACCGGCGTCCCGAGTCCCCCAGAAGTCTCCGACGCCGACCCAACGGGCCGAGTGACCCCCCGCTCCTGAGCCCTTCGCCAGCTTGTGATGCGACTCCAGTCTCCCTGTGAGCCGGCAGAACGGGCTCAGTCGGCGCGGGTCGGGACGTCGAGTGTTCCGCCGAGGCCAGAGGTTCCGGCGCCGGGGCGAACCGCTTCGATCGGGTCGTCCATGTCCCCCCAATACCCGATGGCGTAGGCGCCACGGGAGTAACCGATCAGCCGCTGGAGGTCCTCGGGAAGGTCCTTGGCCACCTCGACGGGCACGCAGAGGTACTGGTTCTCGTGCTGCCGAAGCCAACCGCGGGTGTAGGAGATGATCATCCCCACCCGCTGCTCGTCGCTCACGTTGGCCCCCGCGCCATGCATCACCGACCCCGTGTAGAAGAGCGCCGAGCCGGCCGGCATGTCTGCCACCTCGAGCTCCTGATCTTCGAAGCGGGGCCGCCCTTCGGTGGCGTGGCTCCCCAACGCAACCCGGGTGGCGCCGTTGTCGCGGGTGAAGTCCGTGAAGGCCCACATGGTGGACACCTCCACCTCGTACCCGATCGGCCAGGGGAAGTGATCCCACGCCCATTGGTCGCGGTGGAGCGACTGCTGGGACTCCCCCGGCGACAGTGCAACGACCTGCGTGGCGTTGAGCTGGAAGGCAGTGGCGTCCGAGAACACGTCCTCGACCGCTGACAACACCAGGGGGTTCGTGACGAGAGGTCGCACCTCAGGGACCCGCGCGACGAGCGAACCGAGGCGCTTGGTCGCGGTCCCTTCGAAGCGGTCCCGTCCGTGTTCCTTGGCGTCGAGATGCGGCCGAACCCCGTCGACGACGGCCGCCACCGTGTCCGCGTCGATCAGACCCTCTACGACCACGGACCCGTCGCGGCGCAGTGCGTCGGCCACCTCGGACCCGCTCGCCGTTCCCGCGTGCAGTCGTTCCAACGCCATGACGTCTCAGATCACCTCGGGGGCCGGCTCGACCGGCGTCTCTTCGTTGCGCGCCACGATGTCGGCGGGCAGATCCACCCGGTCGACAGGGGTGATGGAGTCGCCGACAGAAATCTCGCCGCCGATCACGACCCGCGCGTTGAGCCCTGACCGGTGCACGAGTGGTCGAAACACCCGCTTCCCCGTGAGCTCCTGGAGGTACGAACACGGAACGTTGAGCCGGCCGCCATAGAGAACGCACTCCCCCACGGCGAAGTACTCACCAACGAGATGGTTGACCGGCACGCCAGACGTCGTCAGGTTTCGCCGGTGCTCATCCGGAAGCAGCTCGACGCTGTGGTCTCGC
>CAYUBX010000314.1:0-4802 GCA_964443165.1 uncultured Acidimicrobiales bacterium | reverse complement strand
GGGCGACGCCGGCCGGCGAGTTGCCCTCGATCGACGAGCGCGGCGGCGACGGCCCGACCCTGGCCGAACATCTCGCCGAACAGGTCGGGGCCGCGGCCGGCGACAGCCGCGAGGCCTTCGTCGCGCGGCACCTCGTCGGCCTGCTCGACGAGGCCGGCTACCTCGCCGCGGACCTGCACGAGGTCTTCCCGGCGGCCACCGTCGTGAGCCGGGCGACTCTCGACATCACCGACCGAGCTGCCGTTTGCGAGGCCGTCGAGACGGTTCGGCCCGAGGTGATCGTCAACGCCGCTGCCTACACGGCGGTCGACACGTGCGAGACCGAGGTCGACACGGCGCACGCGGTCAACGCTCTCGGGCCCGCGTACATCGTCGAGGCTGCCGAAGCCGTCGAGGCCCGGGTGGTGCAGATCTCGACCGACTACGTCTTCGATGGCGGGATGCAGCGGCCCTATCACGAGTGGGACACGCCCAACCCCATGTCCAGCTACGGGCGCTCGAAGTACGGAGGCGAGCTCGCCGTCCGACGGTGTGATCTCATCGTGCGGACCTCGTGGCTCTGTGGGCCCCACGGCAGCAACATCTTGAAGACGATCGTCGGCTTGGCCCGCAGCGGGACCGAGATGTCGTTCGTCGACGACCAGATCGGTCATCCCTCGTTCACGCCCGATGTGGCTGCCGTGATCGGGCGGCTCGTTGCGGCCGAGGCCCATGGGGTGTTCCACGTGACCAACCAAGGTACGGTGAGCTGGTACGAGTTCGTTCGCGAAGTCCTGGCTGTCATGGGACTCCATCAGGGCCAGGTGGAGGCGATCTCATCGGACCAGCTCGACCGGCCGGCGCCGCGCCCTGCCAACTCGGTGCTGGACAACATGGGTCTGCGCTTGTGGGGGATCCGCGGCGCTCCGGACTTCCGGGAATCGCTGGGCGCCATGGTCGACCGCATCCCGGGGTGACGTGGTTTCGCTCACCGCGCTCGAACCACCGCTGCGCATCGCGGTGCGCGTCTCGGGGAACAACGCCACCGATCGGGTGATGGCCGTCGCCGCTCTCACAGTGATCGAACGCGTCGCGCCGTTCGCGAGAGTGGCCGCATGGGGCGAACTCCTCACCGCCGACGCCGTGGTCGAGGCGGCCCCCCTCGCCTTCGGACTCCTCGCCGACGGTAGCGATCCGTTGATCGAGCGTGCCGCCCGCACCGCAGACGCCGGCCCGGCGATGCCGATCATCGAGGACGACTCAGGACGCTGGTTCGTCTTCGACGACGAGGGCCAGCGACACGAGCTCGAGGCGCTGTCCGGCTGGGCCCTCGTCGGCGTGGCCCTCGACTGCCCGCGGATGTCCGCGACGACGGCATCGGGTCGCGCGCTCGTCGACGTGCTGAAGGCCAACGCGGCGGGTCACGGCGCCGACCTCGTGAATGCCGCCATGGAGTGGGGTGGCGCGGAGGTCGACCGGATCCTCGCAGGGCTCGCAGCCTCCGACCCGGCGCGGGTTCGCGGCTGGCTCGCGGAGCAGACGGCCGAACTCGCCCAGCTGCGCGCGGCCCACGATGCGCTTCGCGCGCGCTACGACCGCGACCTCGCCGCCGTGCGCGATGCCGGGGACCGTGATGGCTGAGCCGGTCGTATCCCTGGTGATCGTGGCCTACGGCGGCCTTCCGCTCGTCGAACGGCTCCTGGGGACGATCGCACGGCACACTCCGCAAGCCCACGAGGTGGTGCTGGTCGACAATGACTCGCCCGACGGGCTCGCCGAGGCCATCGAGGCGACACATCCGCGGGTGCGATTGATCCGGGCAGGGCGCAACCTCGGATACGGGGCCGGCGCGAATCTCGGGGTCGCGCAGTGCTCGGCGCGGCATGTCGTCGTCCTCAATTCGGACGTCTCGGTCGAGCCGGGTTGGCTGGAGCCGCTGTTGCGAGCGCTGGCCGATCCCAGCGTGGCGATCGCTGCGCCGGTCACCATCGACCCGGAGGGCGCGGTGATCGAAGCCGGCGCCGCGATCACCTCGGACGGTCACGTTCACCTCGTCACTGGAGACCTCGACAGAGAGGTCCCGCAGGTGGTCACGCACGCTTCGGCATCGTGCTGGGCGTTTCGACGCCACTGGTTCGAGAGAGTGGGCGGTTTCGACCCCCTGTATGGGCTCGGGTACTACGAAGACGTCGACCTGTCGTCACTCGCCAGCGCAACGGGCCACTCCGTGGTGTGCTGCCCCGAGTCGAGGATCCTCCACGATGTCGGCGGCTCCTTCGGGTCCGAACTGGCTCAACGTCTGTCTCGCCGGAATCACCGCCGCGCCGCGATGCGCTGGCGCTGGCTCACGAGGTGGTCCGCCGACTCGCCAGAGCGTGCAGGCGACGACCGAAGCCATGGCTCACTCCTCGTGATCGGAGCGGACGTTGCCGCCTCACTCGACACCTCCGCCTTCGGACACCTTCGAATCGAGGTGGTGTCCGACGTGTCAGCCGCTGTGGCGCTCGACACGACATTTCACGTGATCCTGACGGACGACATCGAACGGACCGAGGAGGCCGTGCGCGCCACGCAGCCGATCGCCGAGATCAGCGGGCCCGACGATCTCACCTCCTCGCTGACGCGCATGGGCATCGCGCCCTCGAAGACACCACGCAGCCGTGCATGGAGCGAGCTGGCTCTGGCGGGAAGGGGACAGCCGTGACGGACGAGCCCGACCACGACACCGAACAGGCGGGCTCTGCCCTCCTGGCGGCCGAAGCCCACCTCGCCACCGCGAGCGACTTCAGCCAGCGAGTCGCCTCCGCCGGTCGGCTCATGAGGATGCGTTCGGGAGCGTCGCTGGCCGCCGCAGCGATCGCCGAGGTGGTTGCCGCCGTGGACAACGTCCGCGCCGAGATCGAACGGCAGGCCGCGCTGGTGGACCTCACTCGCGTGGCGACCGAGCGCCTGGAGCTGGTGACCGCGGGCGACGAGGAGCTGGTGGACGACCTGGGCGCGGCGCTCGAAGAGCTCCAACGAGACGTCGCCCGGCTGACTGCGCGCCTCGACCAGCTGACGGCCCGGCAGGACGGCCGAGGGTCGTGACGCGGAGGGTCGGCATCATGGAGCATCCCCTGCACGAGGGGTTGCTCGGCGCCCTCCGGCGACGGGCGGACATCGAGCTCGTCGTCCTCGAACCGTGGAAGCGGGCCGGTGCCGGCGAGTGCGATGTGGTTCTTTCGGTCGACGACGGGCCGGCGCCGCGACACCCGCAGGCGCGCCGATACGTCACGGAGGGGCCGGCCGCAGAACACGACGTGGTTGCGACGCGCTCGCAACTCCAGCCCGGCGGTCCAGTGGTGTGCGTGGCGTTTCCTGTCGCCGACGATCTCCTCCGCTCGGACCCCCTCGATCCGACAGACGCGTCGCGCATCGCCGTGTTCGACCGACCGGCCTCCGTTCGCGACGTCAGGGAGGCCATGGCCGTCGAGACAGCGATCGTCGGCGTTCGTGACGATCCGGTCCTTCGCGACTGCATCCGCGACAGAACCGATGGCCTGCTGGTTCGAAATGAGGGCGAGGCGGCAGAGGTCGCCGAGGCCCTTCATCGCACCCCCGACGAGGTCGATCGCCTGGGCCTCGAAGCGCGGGCGGCGGTCGCCCGTGCGAGTTGGCGAGCGATCGCGCGCGCTCTCCTGCGTCGACCACTTGCCTCGATGCCGCGGCTGCGGGATGAGGGCGCGCTCGGGGTCGGCCCCCGGTGGGCGCTACGTCTCGGTAGTGCGTCTCGTTGGGCAGCCGCTCAGCCAGATGACGCGGGTCTTCTGCTCAGCGGCGACGCCGGGGCGACGACGCGGATGGACCTGCAGACGGTGAGCCCACTGCGGCGCCGGATCATCCAGCGGGCCCTGGCCGCGGGCGATGCTCGGGAGCCCGAGGTCTCAGGTACCGTGCCAGGCGATGCAGAGGGTCCGGCCACGCCGAACGCGCCACGGGCGTGAGCGCGCGCTCCTCACGATTCTGGGCTCTCTGACCTGCCTTTTCGGGCTCGCGACCCTGGTGGTCGGGTACGTGGTCTGGTCGCTCACCCGCATCGATCGGATCGATGTCGCAGAGTCGCTGACCGTCGCGACCGATGCACCCGTCACCGCGGCCGACATCATCGCCGCCGCGGACTCACCGCCACCGGGTCTCGGGATCGCGGCCGCGGAGGAGGAGGGTGAGCCGGGCTTCGAGGATCTCGCGATCCATCGACCCGATCGTGGGGCCGAGAACTATCTGCTCGTCGGTTCGGACAGCGTGGAGGGCGTCGACGCAGACGACGTGATCCTCAGCGATCGGGAAGAGGAGGCCGAGAACCACCTCGCCGACACGATCATGATCCTGCGGCTTCGCACCGATGGCACCGCCGCTGTGGTGTCGATTCCGCGCGACCTCTGGGTCGAAGTGTCCGGGACCGGGCGCACAATGAAGATCAACAGCGCCTACAACATCGACGACACCCCGGCTGACCGCGCGGCCCGCCTCATCGACACGGTCGAACAGAACCTCGACATCGACCTGCAGCACTTCGTGGAGGTCGACCTCGACGGGTTCCGCAAGATGGTTGATGCGGTCGGCGGCGTGTCGGTGTGCTTCGAACAGCCGATCCGCGATCGCAACACCGACGACACGGGTGATCCCAACCGGGGAGGGACGGGCTTCGTCGCCGCCGCGGGGAATCAGCTGCTCGACGGTGAGCGCGCGCTCCAGTACGTGCGGTCCCGCCACCTGCTGGTGCAGGACGCCGAGGGTGACTGGGTCCGTCTGGGCTACAGGAACGACCTCGAACGCAACAGCCG
>CAYUBX010000313.1:0-4804 GCA_964443165.1 uncultured Acidimicrobiales bacterium | reverse complement strand
CGACATCGATCCAGAGGAACTGGACGACGACGCCGACGCGGACCTCGACGAAGCCGATCTCGAACTCGAGGACGGGATCGAGCTCGCCTCAGACGACGAAGACAACGAAGACGACGACGAAGACGACGACGAAGACGACGAGACCGCCGAGGAGGTGCCCTCGGGCGCCCGCCCGGTCACCGACGAAGGCGACGACGACGAAGACGAAGACGACGTCGAAGCCGACCTCGACACGATCCTGCGCGAGCGCCTCGCCTCAGACGAGGAAGAGGGCGACGACGAGGACGAAGACGGCAAGCCCGCCTCCAAGAAGAAGTCCGAGAGCGACCGCCGAGAGGACGAGATCCTCTGCGACGGCTGCTTCCTCCTCGTCGCCGAGAGCCAGTTCGACACCCGCGGCCCCGACCCCGCCTGCCCGCACTGCGGCACCCCGCTGAACGTCTCCTAGCCACGGCTCCTCGTCGCTTCGCAACTCGTCGCACGTGGATCGGTGGCACGGGGCGACCCCCACCGTCGCGCTTCGCTCGTCGCGTGCTCCATTCTTCGCCGAGTGTGAGCGCGCCGGTTCTGGCGCGGACCCACTCGGCGACGTCCCGCTAGGGTCCCGGGATGGATCTGTCGGGGAAGAACTGCATCATCACCGGGGCGGCGAGCGGCATCGGAGCTGCGTGTGCACGCCGGTTCGCACAGGACGGGGCCCGGGTCGCCGTGGTGGACGTGAACGCCGACGGGGCGGCGAAGGTCGCCGATGAGATCGGCGGCATCGCGATCACCTGCGACCTCGCCGACGCCGACGCCATCGCAGCCATGGTCACCGAAGCGGAGGGCAGCCTCGGCCCGACGGACGTGCTGTTCAACAACGCCGGAATCGCATCGGGCGGCGGCCCGCTCGATTCGCCGCTCGAGGAGTGGCAGCGTCAGTGGGATGTCAACCTCATGAGCCACGTCCACGCGATTCGCGGCGTGCTGCCCGGAATGCTCGAACGCGGCGAGGGCTACATCCTCTACACCGCGTCCATGGCGGGGATCCTCTCCAGCCACGGCAACCTGCCGTACGCGGTCAGCAAGCACGCAGTCGTAGGTCTGGCCGAGTGGATGGCTTTCACCTACGACCACAAGGGCATCAAGAACTCGCTCCTCGCTCCCCTCGTGGTGCGCACGCCGATGCTCGGCAACCAGGCCAACTCGGAGTGGGCGAGCCAGGCCGGCGGACCACTCAAGGAGCCGGAGGACGCCGCCAACTACGTGGTGGACGCGATCAACGAGGAGCGGTTCCTCATCCTGACCGACGAGATCGCCCAGACCTGGATGGAACGCAAGACCGCCGATCCCGACCGCTGGCTCCACGGCATGAACCGCCTCCAACAGCGTCTCGAGTCTGCAGGCGAAGGCGGCGCGTCCGCGTCATAGGCGAGACCGGCCGGAGCCTGCAGCGAAGATTCAGATCCTTCCGGCGGCCTTGGCCGCGGCCTCGGCGGCGCTCAGTTGGGCTTCGACGATGGAGAGCCCGCCGTTCCAGAACTCGGGGTCGCCGAGATCGCAGTCCACCATCGAACCGAGCTCCTCAGGCGTCATCGAGCCACCGGCTCGCAGCAGCTCGAGGTACTGCGGCACGAACGTCGCTCCTCGCTCCTCGTACCGGCGGTAGACCGACAGGGCGAGCAGCTGCCCGTATGCGTACGCATAGACGTACCCGGGCGTTCCGATGAAGTGCGGGATGTAGCTCCACCAGCTGCGGTAGCCGTCGGTCAGCTCGACGCTGTCGCCCAGCATGTCGTGCTGGGTGCGGTACCAGAGCTCTCCGAACTCATCGACGGAGAGTTCACCCTGGTTGCGGCGGTGGCGGTGAACGGCGTCTTCGAACCGGTTCATGGCCGTCTGCCGGAACACGGTGGCGATCGAGCCCTCGATGGATTCGGCCAGAAGCGCGAGGCGTTCGTTTGGATCGTCCGTCGCGTCGAGGAGCCGGCCAAAGGTGACGGTCTCGCCGAACACCGACGGCGTCTCGGCGAGGGTGAGTGGGGTCGCCTGGTGGAAGATGCCCTGCGGACGAGCGAGGTGGGCGTGCACCCCGTGACCGAGCTCGTGGGCGAGCGTCAGCACGTCGCGGTTGCGTCCCGTCCAGTTGAGCATCACGTAGGGGTGGTGCGACGCGACCGTGTACGCGCAGAACGCGCCGGGACGCTTGGTGTCGCGCACCGGGGCGTCGATCCAGTTCTCGTCGAAGAAGCGGCGCGCCGTATCGGCCAACTCGCCACTGAACGAGGCGTAGGAGTCGAGCACCAGCTCCGCGGCTGTGCCCCAGTCGACCTCGGAGTCCGAGTCGGCCACCGAGGCCATGCGGTCGTAGTCCCGAATGGGATGGCCCAGGATCTCCGCCTTGAGCCGATACCAACGCTGCGGGATGTCGTAGCGGGAGACGACGGCATCGACGAGCGCCTGGACGGAGTCATCGCTGGCCTCGTTGCTCAGGTTCCGCGAGGAGATCCACGACGGGTAGGACCGGAGACGATCGTCCGTCGCCTTGTCGGCCGCCAGGGTGTTGAACACGTAGGCCCGGGTGCCGATCCCCTGCTGCAAGGCCGCTGTCACGGCCGCGGCCGCGGCCTGCCGATCGTCACCGACCGGCGATGCGAGCTGCGAGAGAGCCATCTCGAGAGACGTCGTCTCGCCTCCAAGCTCGACGCTGATCTCGCTGGTCAGCTGATCGAAGAGCCGGACCCACGCGGACGAACCGGTGACGGACTTCTCGGTGAGCAGCTTCTCTTCGGGCTCGGAGAGCAGGTGTGGCGCGTATCGCCGTGCCGAGCGGAGGTGGTGGGCGCAGAAGTCGAGGATCGGATCGGCCAGGAGGTCGGTGGCCCGGTCGTCGTCCACGGCCGCCCATTCGAGATCGACGAAGACGAGCTCCGTGGAGATCTGGGCCGCGCGCTCGTTGACCGCTTGGTAGAGCGCTCCCTCGCCGGTGTCGACCGCGAACCGGAGCCCTGCGTAGCTGGCCGCGCGTCCGACGAGGTCGTGGATCTGTCCGACAGACTCCATCACGGAGGCCAGCTCGGCTGCGTTGAGGTCTGCGATCCGGTCGCGGAACTCCGCGAGCTCGCACGCACGCTGATGCGCCTGGTCGAGAAGGCCGTCGACCTCGGAGCCGTCGAGCAGCGGTTCGATGTCCCATGCGACGTCGTCGACATCGGCTGCGGTCATGGGGTCACCCCTGTTGTGGCTGCTCGTCTGGTGGCTCGGGCGTCGGCTCGGTGGGCAGGAGTCCCCTCGCCCATACCTCGGCGCGCTCGATTTGGATGGGGAGGAGGTCGAATGAGCCCGAGTTGTCGACCACGAAGTCGGCGACGGCCAACCGCTGCTCGCGCGAGACCTGGGCTTTGATGCGGTTCTCCGCATCCTCCGCGCTGAAGCCGCGATGCTCGATCAGACGTCCGACAGCGACCTCGGCTGGCGTGTCCACCACGAGGATGCCGCTCACCACGTAGCGGGGCGGCCCGCCCGCGATGATGCCCTCGACGAGCAGCGGGATGTCGAGCACCACGAGGTTGTCCGTGTCGGCCTGCTCGCGGATCCGCCGGCGGATTTCCCGGTTGGTGGGCGGGTGGACGATCGCGTTGAGGTCCTTCAGCGCCTGTTTATCGCTGAAGACGATCTCAGCGATGGCGGGACGGACGAGCTGGCCATCGTCGCCGACGATGCCGCCGCCGAATCGCTCCACCATGGCCGCATAGACCGGGTGGCCCGGCCGCTGGAGCTCCTTGACGACGGCATCCGCGTCGATGAGAACGGCGCCGCGCTCCACCAGGGAGTCGGAAACGGTCGACTTGCCGCTCCCGATGCCCCCGGTGAGACCGATGACGATCAAGCTGTCAGGCGTCCTCGGTGGACTCGGCGACCTCTGCGTCGCCGCCTTCGCCGCCTTCGCCGTCCTGCTGCCCGTACTGGGCCAGAGCCTGGCGGTATGCCTCTTCGCCGTGCTCCTCGTAGTACTCGCGCCACGCACGCTCGGCCTCGGACTCCTCGCCCTCGGCCGGTGCCTCGTAGTCGAAGTCGCCGACGAAGTTGCCGGAGTCGTCGTACTGATGCTCGCCGAACGCCTCCTGGTACTCGGCGGCGACGACGCCGCCCTCGGCGGCCTGCTTGATCGACAGGCTGATGCGGCGGCGCTGGAGATCGAGATCGATGATCTTGACCCACAGCTCCTCGCCCGGCGTGACGACTTGCTCGGGAAGCTCGACGTGGTGCGCGGACATCTCCGAGATGTGCACCAGGCCCTCGATGCCGTCGCCCACCTGGACGAAGGAACCGAACGGCACCAGCTTGGTGACCCGGCCGTAGACGAGCTCGCCGACCCGGTGGCCGTTGGCGAACTCCTGCCAGGGATCCTGCTGGGTGGCCTTGAGCGACAGGCTGATGCGCTCGCGGTCGCGGTCGACCTCGAGCACCTCGACGTCGACCTCATCGCCGACGGTGACGACCGAACTCGGGTGGTCGACGTGCTTCCATGACAGCTCGGACACGTGGATGAGGCCATCCATGCCGCCGAGGTCGACGAAGGCGCCGAAGCTGACGACGGACGACACCACACCGGAGCGCTTCTCGCCCGGCTTGAGGTTGTCGAGGAACTCCTCGCGCTGTTCCTTCTGCGTCTCCTCGAGCCAGGCCCGACGGGAAAGCACGACGTTGTTGCGGTTCCTGTCGGTGGAGTCGATGGTGCCGCCGTTGCCGGCCACGAGGTCCAGGCCTTCGTCGTCGTCCAGGTCGGCCCAGGCCACGGCATGGGTGCCGTGGCTGTTCTGGG
>CAYUBX010000312.1:0-4805 GCA_964443165.1 uncultured Acidimicrobiales bacterium | reverse complement strand
AAACGTCGTGGTGGGGGCGATCCCGATCGCAACCGGCTCGGCAGCCGCGGCATGGATCGCCGATGGGGACAGCTGGGATCGCACCGTGCCACCTCGGGGCCAGGGGGTGATGTATCTCGCAGCGGCGACCGCCGACCACGTGATGATCGGGGGGTCGATCGACTCGCGGGACGGTCTGTTCTTCTCGCTCGACGGGGGTCGGAGCTACGAACGAGTGTCCTCCGGTGGGATCCCGGGGATCGAGCCCGGTGACCGGCTGACCACCTACGACGGCGACTTCGTTCTCGCCTCATCGCCGTCCCGCGCGGTCGAACTTCGCGTCACGGGAGATGGCAGGAACTGGCTCGAGCTTCCGTTGCCCGACGAGGTCGAGAACCGCGGGGTCGCCGATCCTCGATTCCACGACGTCGGCGGACGGCTCGTGATGGTGGGTCTCGGCCCCCTCGGCGACGAGATCTGCAGCGCAGACCTCCACCGCTGCCAGCGAGGTGGGCTCGATGTCGCCCTCTACGACGGCGTCTGGCGCTATCTGGACGACACGGCCTGGCATGAGTTCGGCGCACCGACCGCCCACGTCGATTCGCTGGCGCTCGGCGACGGCCTGGCGCTACTGGTCTCGTCGGGACCATCGCAGGCTCGAGTCCACATCTGGCGTGGGCTGCTGGGCGCGGCTTCGACGGTCGATATCGGAAGCGCGACACCCGATGGTCCCGAGCCGCTCGCAGGTCAGGACCCGGAGCCCGGAGTGGAGTACTTCGTCCGCTTGCCCCTGGACTGCACGGTCGAGATCCGGACCGAGAGCCGACGGTTCGTCTTGGAGGAGCCCTCCTTCCTGCCCGCGAGCGCGCCAGGTCAACCGGCTGAGCTTCCCGAGGGGTGGCCGGTCGTGTCGGGGTCGATCCCCGGCTACGTCACCCTCGTTGGGGACGACACCCTGGAGTTCGAGTTGCCGACAGGAGACGTTGTGGCGACGTTCAGCACTGGCGGCGGACGAAGCCGCTGCTAGCGGGCGGACCGCCGCTCGGCGGTCGCAGCCTCGTCGACGGACCGGCGGTCCGCCGCGATGACGACGCCGTAGTCGCGAGCCGCTGCATCGACGCTCAGCACTTCGTCCCGAACGTCGCGGAGCACGAGGGCCGGTTTGCGGGTGAAGGGATCGCCCCACCCGCCACCGCCGGGGGTTTCGGCGATCATCCGCGCCGGACCCAGCCGGGTGACCCCGTACTTCGGCGGCTCGAATATCGGACCGTCTGCGTCCTCGTCGACCGGAGCGATCCATTCGTGTCCGACGCCGCCGATGCCGCCGCCCTGCACCCCGTGGCCGGAAGGCGTGTGTAAGCCCTCGGCGCGGAACGACCAGATCGCGGGTTCGAGGATGTCGGCCTCGTAGCGCACACCGGTTCCGCCGCGATGTGCCCCGGGACCTGCGTTGTCGGTGAGCTGTTCGTGGCGGACGTACCGAACCGGATACTGCTGCTCGTGGAACTCCAGGTTGGGCATGTCGAGCCCACCCAGGCTGATCAGGTGGCCCATCTGGACGAAGCCGTCCCGCTCCGCGGTGGCGCCCGGCGTGCCCATCGCGTGCCACTGGTACATCACCCAGGTGGTGCCGTCGTCGCGTTTGCCCGCCACGTGGCCGTGCATCGTCTTCGACCAGGCTGCGCACGCACGATCAGGCGCGGCTTGGGCGAGTGCCTGCCAGACCGCGATCACGATCTCGTGGGCCACATAGACCGTGTTCATCGTCATGGGAGCCGGCGGCCGGGCGTTGACGATCGTGCCCTCCGGCGCGATCACCGTCATCCCCCGGTAGGTCCCCTCGTTGCGCGGAATCGACGTGTCGAAGAACGACGACACGGCCAGGAAGGCAGACGAGTAGGTGTTGGCGAGAGAGCTGTTCTTGAAGCCCTCGATCTGCGGATCGGACCCCGAGAAATCGAGGGTCAGCTCGTCGCTGCTGACGGTGAGCTCGACCCGCACGGCGATGTCGGTCTCGACGAAGCAGTCGTTGTCGCTGTGGTCTTCGCCGAAGTACACACCGTCGGGGAGCTCGGATACCGCCGCGCGCATCCGCCGGTCGGCGTGGTCGAGCACGCCGTCGAGGTAGCTGAGGTAGGGATCGACTCCGAGCTCGTCGACGAGGGCGGCGACCCTCTCGCCGCCGATCTGGGTCGAACCGATCATCGCCAGCAGGTCGCCGTCGAGGAGTTCGGGCGTGCGGCAGTTGATGAGCAGCAACTCCCACAGGTCGTCGCGCACGACCCCCTTCTCCACCAGCTTCAGCACGGGGAGCCGGATGCCCTCCTGCCAGATCTCGGTCGCCTCGGGGTTGTAGGTCCCTGCCAGGCCGCCGCCGATGTCGCTCTGATGGGCGCGGTTGCAGCAGAAGCCCGCGATCACCGGCTCGTCGTCGCCCACGAAGACCGGACGGGCGATCACCCAGTCGGGAAGGTGGTTGCCGCCGGCGACGTACGGGTCGGATAGGAGGAAGATGTCGCCTGGATCGATCCGGTCGCCGAACCGACCGAGGAGGGCCCGCACCGCGAACCCGCCGCCGCCCGTGTGGATCGGGATGCCATCGGCGTTTGCCACGAGCGTTCCGTCCGGTGTGGTGATGAAGCAGCTGAAGTCATGGCTTTGGCTGAAGATCGTGCTGCGAGCCGTGCGGGTCATCACCCAACCCATGTGCTTGCTGATCTGATCCAAGCGGTTCTGCATCAGCGCGAGAACGATCGGGTCGAGGCTGTCGCTCTGCTGGACCGAAGCAGTCGCAGTCCCGGAGCTGGGTCCTTCGTCCACGCTCAGGGTCAGCATGAAGTCGCCGTTGGGGTGGATGTCCACGGCGTCGCCAGGGCGGACCACGACCGTGGTCGTCAGCTCCTCGATGATCGCCGGGCCCTCCACGTGATGGCCGGGGCGGGCGAGGGCGCCGTCGAACACAGGCGTGTTGTGCCAGCCGAAGTCGCCGTGCCAGACCCGCCTGGTCGCAATCGGCTCGAGCGGGTCAACCGCGGTATCGCCGCCAACCAGCCGAACCGAGCCGGTCGATCCCCGTGCGATCAACCGCAGCGATGACACCATGATCGTGCCGCCGTCCTGCACGTGGCCGTAGAGGCGTTGGTACTCGGCTTCGAAGGCGGAGCGCACGGTTGCCCGGTCGACTTCGCCAGCCGGCACGCGGACCTTGATGCTCCACAGCTGCCCGGGGTGATGGAGCTCGAGCTCGTGGGTCAGCGTCACGTCCGCCGGTTCGAACCCCTCGTGACCCATCACCTCGTGTGCCTGATTCTCGAGGTCGCGGAAACCCTCGTGGAGAACCGATGGATCGAGCTGGTCGAGTGATCCGATCAGAACGCGGGTGAAGTCCTGACGGACGTCGGCGTGCAACATGCCGATGGCACACAGCGCTCCTGCGTCGCGTGGGATGTAGACCCGTCTGCAGCCGAGGCCAGCCGCGACTGATGCGCCGTGCATCGGACCGGCACCGCCCGCCGCAACGAGGGTGAACCGACGCGGTGAGTGGCCGCGTTCGATGGAGATGTGCTCCACCGCGGACAGCAGGTGCTGTTCGACGAGCTCGACGATTCCGGCTGCGGCCTCGTCGACCGACATGCCGAGCGGCGTCGCGACGTGCTCGTCGATCGCGGCCGTCGCGGCATCGAGGTCGAGATCGAGGGTGCCGCCGGACGACTTGCCGGGGCGAAGCCGACCGAGCACGAGCTGCGCGTCGGTCACGGTGGGAAGCGTGCCGCCGCGGCGATAGCACGCCGGTCCCGGATCGGCGCCTGCGCCCGCGGGACCGACGTAGAGCATCCCGGCGCTGTCGACCCCGGCGATCGTGCCTCCGCCCGCGCCGATGGTGTGGATGTCGATGGCGGGAGACGACACGTGGTACCCGGCGATGTCGACGTCGTCTTTGGTGTCGACGTCGCGGCCCGACATCAGCAGGACATCGCACGATGTGCCGCCGATCTCCATCGAGATCACGTTGCCCTCGTCGCCGGTCTCGACTCCCGCGTCGTCGATCGCCCGGCTGTACAGGTTGAGGGCACCGACGGCCGCTGCGGGACCGGACAGCAAGAGGTTGACGGGCCGGTCGGCGAGCTGTCCCACGGAGGCCGCGCCACCGTTGGACTGCACCAGCAGAAGGGGGGTGGACAGGCCCAGTCGCCCGAGCTCGGCCTCCAGCGACCGGAGGTACGCGACGATGCGGGGCGACAGGGCAGCGTTGATGACGGCGGTCGAGGTCCGCTCGTACTCGCCCATCAGTGGGGAGGTGGCGGCCGATGTGGTGATCCACTCGCCGTCCCACCGGTCGCGTAGCGCGTCTGCGACGGCCTGCTCATGCCGGTCGTCGACGTAGCTGTTCATGAGCGCGACTGCGATGGCCTCGACGCCGTCCGATGCGAAGACGTCGAGAGTCTCGTCGAGTCCCGCGAGGTCGAGCGCCGCATGTTCGGTGCCGTCGGCATCGATGCGGCCGGGGAGGGATCGGCGGAGATACCTCGGAACCAGCACGGGCGCGTAGGGCGCGCGGTGATTCCACTGGTCGGAACGAAGCCCTCGTCGGATCTCGAGGCTGTCGCGGAATCCGTCTGTGGTGATGAGGCCGACGGTGGCGCCCTTGCCCTCGAGGAGTGTGTTGGTGGCGACCGTCGACCCATGGACGAAGAGCGAGCAATCGGCGAGAACCGCCTCCGTGGGGACGCCGAGGTCGACGGCGACATGCTCCACGGCAGCGATGACGCCGCGGCTCGGGTCGCTCGGAACCGAGGGAACCTTCGCCACCCAGGTCGCGCCCGTAT
>CAYUBX010000311.1:0-4807 GCA_964443165.1 uncultured Acidimicrobiales bacterium | reverse complement strand
ACCGCACATAGACGAGCTCGACCGCGTTCGACGGCCGAAGGTCGTCGACGTATGTGGAGTTTCCGGTGAGGAACCGGGGATCCTCGCGTCGAACGACCCGGTTGCCGAGAATGCTCAAGACTCTTGCGGAGTGAAGTCGGTGACGTAGTCGGTGTCGTCCTCGAGCAGCTTCTCGGGCGGGAGGGCCACCGCGTAGTTGAGAGCGCCGTCGATATCGTGGCCCCACACCTCGCGCGGGAGCTCGTAGAGCACCTCGACCCCGTAGCCGTTTGGATCGTTGATGTACACGCTGTGCGTCATCCCGTGGTCCATGCGCAGGTTCATGTCCACACCCTGGTCCTTCAGGAACTGCACCTGCTCCAACCACGAGTCGCGGTCGGGGTAGGTGATCGCGATGTGGTTGACCGCCAGAGAGCTGCGCACCATCGACCACTGCTCCGGCGGCTCGGGGAGGTTGTCGCCCTGCTCCACCAACGCCAGGTCGTGATGATCCACGTCGCCGTCGACCATGCCGCTGTAGAAGCGCATCTTCATTCCGGGGTTCTTGAGCTTACCGACCTGGACGAAGCCGAGCTTGTCGCACCAGAACTGGTGTGACTCCTCAAGATCGCGCACGTTGAGGACGAGATGGTTGATGCCGCGTGGTGTCACGGCGGCGGACCGTTTGGCGATGGCCTCACTCACGACGAACCCTCCGATGGTACGTGTCGAAACGGGGCGGCACGCCGACCCCCCTCCGCGTGCAATGGTAGTCAGGTACCGAACGATCAGGACCGAGGAGACGGCACACCGATGAGCGACGAGGCATCAGGACCCACCGAGATCACGGACGAGATTCGGGAGATCCTCCTCTCGGTGTCCACGGCGACCATCACCAGCCAACTCCAGCAGCGCGGCTACCAGAACTGCTTCTTCGCCGGCCTCAAACCACTCCTCGATGGTCAGCACGTGATCGGTGTCGCGCACACACTCCGCTACGTCCCCGCCCGGCCCGACATCGGATCGCTAATGGGCTTCAACGCCCAGAAGGAAGCGGTCGAATCGGTCGTTCCCGGCGAGATCATCGTCATCGAGGCCCGCAACGAACCCCACGCGGGCACGATCGGCGACATCTACGCCACACGCGCCAAGTACCTCGGGGCGGCTGGGGTGATCACCGACGGCGCTCTACGGGACACACCCGCGATCCGCGACATCGGGATGCCCGTATATCACCAGAGCTCCCATGCAGCGACCCTCGGGCGACTTCACGCGCCGCTCGATCACCAGGTACCCATCGCCTGCGCCGGCGTCACCGTGATGCCCGGCGACATCATCGTCGGCGACGAGGAGGGCGCAGTGTGCATCCCCGCCGCGCTTCTCGCGGAGATCGCCGAGGCCTCGCTCGCGATGGAGATCCGGGAGGAGTTCGCACTGGAGCGGGTGGGCGACGGTGGCTCCACACGCGACTACTTCCCTCTCTCCAAGGACAAGCGGGGCGAGTACGAGGAGTGGAAGGCGGCGAGGGATGCCGCGGAGGGAGAGGGCTGATGGCCCGACGTTCGATCGAGATCGAGGGGTTCGAGCACGCCAACCCGATCCCCTCCGCGACCCGCATCGGACCCATGGTCTCGAGCAGCATCACGCCACCCTTCGACCCGGGGGGCCGCAACGTCCCCGAGACCATCGAGGCCCAGATCGACAACCTCTTCACCCATGTCGGCAAGATGCTCGAGGGAGCCGGGGCAACCTGGGACGACATGGCGAAGATGACCTTCTACGTGACCGACCCAGCGGAGAGTCGAGCGGCGCTCAACGCCCCCTGGGTGGAGCGCTTCCCCGACCCCGACTCGCGGCCGGCGCGCCACAACCTCCAGGTGCCAGACACGGGCGGGCCGGTCAAGATCTCCTGCACCTTCATCGCATACATCGACGTGGACTGAGAGAGCCGCGTCGTGGGCCTGCGGACCGGTGACGAGTATCTGGCCGGGCTCGACGACGGCCGCGAGATCTGGATCGATGGGCGGAGGGTCTCCGATGTCCGGTCCGAGCCCGGGATGCGCAACACCGCGCTGACCGTGGCCCAGTACTACGACATGCAGAACAACCCCGATCTCGAGGATCTGCTCACCTACGAGACCGACGACGGCGACCGGGCGCACCTCTCGTTCATCGAACCGCGCTCGATCGAGGACCTGCGCCGACGCGGTGCAGCGTTCGCGGCGTGGGCCGAAGTCACCGCGGGGCAGATGGGTCGGGCGCCGGACTACATGAACGCCTGCATGATGGCGGTGGGTGCCGCACAGCATGCGTGGGGTCGGCACGATCCGGAGATGGGGCGCCGGGCCTACGACATCTACCTGCACTGTCGCCGCAACGACGTGTGCATGACCCACACCTTCGTCAACCCGATGGTCGATCGGTTCACGCCCATCCACGAACAAGAGCCGCACATCAACGCCAGCGTCGTCGAACGCACGGCCGACGGCGTCATCGTCTCCGGTGCCCGGATGGTGGGGACGCTCGCCCCGTTCAGCGACGAGAACGTGAGCTTCGCCGGGCCCGGGATGCTCACCGAAGACGGCAAGGCGAACGCCATCTCGTTCCAGTCGAAGGTGGCGACACCGGGTCTCAGGTGGATCTGCCGCGACATCATGGACCCCGAGGCACCGCACTACGACCGGCCGCTGTCCACCCGGTTCGACGAGATGGACGCGCTGGCGGTGTACGAGGACTGTTTCATTCCCTGGGACGACGTGTTCCTCTGCGAGGACATCGAGATCCACAACGGCGTGCTTCGCGACATGCGATTCCAGGAGTCCCTGGGTCATCACGTCATCGTGAAGAACGTCGCCAAGACCCGCTTCCTGCTCGGACTGGCACACCTACTGGCCGAGTCCACGCAGATCAGCGGGTTCGTCAACGTGCAGGAACGGCTCGGCGACATCCTCATGTACCTGCAGATCATGGAGTCGCTCGCGATCGCCGCAGTGGAGGGAGCGCAGCAGAATCCGGAGAACGGGCTCTACTACTGCAACTCCAACGCCATCAACGCCGCGCTGCGCCTGTTCCCCGAGGCCTACCCTCGGATGATCGACCACCTCAAGCAGCTCGGTGGTGGTGGCTACGTCAGCCTTCCGCAAGAGGCGACGCTCGAGGTCGCCGACCTCGCGATCGACAAGTACGTCCGCGGCGCCGAGGTCGATGCCAAGGAGAAGATCTCACTCTTCCGGCTCGCGTGGGACGTGGCCGGATCGGGGTGGGGCGGGCGGACCGAGCTGTACGAGCGCTTCTTCTTCGGCGACAACACTCAGTTCAAGGCTCGGACGTACCTCTTCTACGACAAGACGGAAGCGGCGCAGCTCGTCTCCAACATCCTGCAGGCACCGGACGGTCGCGAGCGCCTCCGGTGGCCTGACCGCTTCCGCCCCAACTGATCCAGCTCTAGCCGGCCACGTGGAGAGCGTCCATGTTCTCCCCGCCGTGGACGTCCCTACCGGGTAGGGGACGTTGGTCCTCGGACCCCGATGCTCTCTACTCGACGACGCCGAAGCTGATCTGGCCGAGCGGGCCGTAGTCGGCCACGATCGAATCACCGGCCGCGATCGTGCGGGCCCGGATGAACGAACCGGACAGGACTGTCTGACCGGCTTCGAGATGCACCCCGAACTCGTCGAGTTTGCGAGCTAGCCAGGCCACGGAGTTGATCGGGTTGCCCATCACAGCGGCCGCGACACCGGACTCTTCGAGTTCGCCGTTGATGTACAACGACCCGCCGATCGAGCGGATGTCGATGTCTGTGAGACGGGTGGGGTTGCCGCCCACCATCACGAAGCCGCAGGAGGCCGCGTCGGCAATGCTGTCCACCACCCCGCCTGCGCCTGACTTGCTGTAGCGGCCGTCGACCACCTCGATCGCCGGAAGGATGAAATCGGTCGCCCGAATGACGTCCACAGCATTGACCGAGGGTCCGCCGAGGTCCTCCTTCAGAACGAACACGATCTCGACCTCCACCAGAGGGCGGTTCATGGTGCTCATCGACACCTTGGTTCCCTCGTCGATGAACCAGTTGTCGAAGATCGTTCCGTAGTCGGGTTCGGTGGCGCCCGTGGTGGAACGCATGGCCTTGGAGGTCAGGCCCACCTTGTGCCCCTTCACCACGCGACCCGCCGCGACCTTGGCGTCGGTGACGTACTGCCCGATGGCGTACGCGTCCTCCACGTCGGCGCCGGGATAGGCGAGCGTGATGGGCTCGCACCAGATGCGAGTGTTCTCGGCCTCAACGAGCGCGGCTGCTGCCTCGCGGCGCTGTTCGTCGGTCATCGCCATGCGGCGAGAGTAACCGTGCCGTGGCGGTTCGACGCAGCCGTCGCCGCGCTACTCCGAAGTGACCAGGGCGACCAGTTGCGCATCGACGCCAGCTGCGCGGTGGCTCAACACCAAGGACCAGCCGAGTCCGTCGCCATCATCGGCGGGACTGAAAAGTCGCAGCTGTCGAGGGAGCTCGTTGGGGTCGGTCGACCGGTCCACATCGCCGGAGAGACCGAGCATGTCGACCAGTGGCAGGGTGGCTGCGAGCTCTGCAACGGATTCACGACGGAGATCGCCCGCTGCGAAGCCTGCCTCGATCAGCGCGAGCAGCTGCACCTGGGAGGCGTAGCCGGCGCGCAGGCCAGGTGAGGGCGTCGCATCGGGGGTGTGGGTCTCGAGATCGTCGAGGAGATCCGCCATGCCCGGATCGGCATCCCGCTCCCACTCGCTTCCGTCGTCGATGAGCCGCACCCTCGTCCCGTCCGGACGGGCGACGCCGTGCGCGACCTGCGACCCG